>JAFVRU010000155.1 GCA_017504065.1 Clostridia bacterium | reverse complement strand
TCTTTTCTTGCAGTAACTTGACGAGCGTGGAAATCCCCGACTCTGTCACGAGTATCGGTGAAAGGGCGTTCTATAATTGCGGTAGCTTGACGAGCGTGGAAATCCCCGACTCTGTCACGAGTATCGGTGAAAGGGCGTTCTATAATTGCGGTAGCTTGACGAGCGTGGTAATTGGCGACTCTGTAACGAGTATTGGTGACTATGCGTTCTATAATTGCAGTAACTTGACGAGCGTGGGAATCCCCGACTCTGTCACGAGTATCGGTAATTATGCGTTTCTTGGTTGCAGTAGCTTGACGAGCGTGGTAATCGGCGATTCTGTCACGAGTATCGGTGAAAGGGCGTTCTATAATTGTAGTAACTTGACGAGCGTATATATCACGGATATAGAAGCTTGGTGTAATATTTCGTTTGGAAATTCTTCTGCAAATCCTTTATCTAATGGAGCAAGCTTGTATTTGAATAACGAGCTTGTAACGGAACTTGTGATACCGAACACAGTAACGGAAATAAAAGCTTATGCGTTCTATAATTGCAGTAGCTTGACGAGCGTGGAAATCCCCGACTCTGTCACGAGTATCGGTAATTATGCGTTTCTTGGTTGCAGTAGCTTGACGAGCATAGAAATCCCCGATGGTGTGACGAGTATCGGTTATGAAGCGTTCGAAGATTGCAGTAACTTGACGAGCGTATATATCACGGATATAGAAGCTTGGTTCAACATTTCGTTTGGTGGTTCTTCTGCAAATCCCTTGAATAATGGAGCGAATTTGTATTTGAATAACGAGCTTGTAACGGAGCTTGTGATACCCAACACGGTGACGGAAATTAAATCCTCTGCGTTCTATTATTGCAGTAGCTTGACGAGTATAACCATACCCGATGGCGTAAAAAATATTGGTGATTTGACATTCTATGGTTGCAGTGGCTTGACGAGTGTGGTAATTGGCAACAGTGTCACGAGTATCGGTTCTTCTGCGTTCGCGGATTGCAGTGGCTTGACGAGTGTGGTAATTGGAGACGGTGTCACGAGTATCGGTGAAAGGGCGTTCTATGGTTGCAGTAGCTTGCAATATAACATAAAAGACGGTTTAAAATATTTAGGGAATAATAACAATCCTTATTTATATTTAGCTGTTACGGAAACGTCAAGCATAACGAAGGCAAGCATTGATAGCAACTGTAAATTTATCGGTGAAGATGCGTTCTATAATTGCAAGAGCTTGACGAGCGTGGTGATACCCGACTCTGTCACGAGTATCGGTTCTTATGCGTTCTCTAATTGCAGAAGCTTGACGAGCGTGGTAATCCCCGACGGCGTAACGAGTATCGGTGATTATGCGTTCAGTGGTTGCATTAGCTTGACGAGTATTAAGTATTGTGGAACGCAAGCCCAATGGAACGCAATATTAAAAGGCTCTTGCTGGGACTATTATACTAGTTCGTATACAATCACGTATAATTATCAAAGATAAAATGAAATCGTGGGCAGGTTTTGTCTAACCCCTGCCCACGAAATAAAAAACAAAAAGCAAAAAATATACTATCAAAGGAGAAAACGAAAAATGGAAGAAATAAAAGTTGAAGTGGGCAGTAAAAAAGGAACAGATACATTTGAAATTAAGTCGGTTCAAATTGAGCCATATCAACAATCAAATTCAAATATAGTAAATGTTCTTATAAATGGTCAAGATTTTTATTCAATGGATGAATTAAAAGATTATATTGTTCAAACTCTTAAAATGCAAAATATCAATATAAGCAAAGAGAAAATAATCTTAATTTAACTTTTAGGATAGAGATATGTGTTTTTTAAGGGAAAAAGATTTTACAGGGAAAATTTTTGATTCACAGACAACGTATAATATAATCGTGGATGACAATGAAAATATATCGAATATAACAAGTTCGACAATGTTTACTTGCAATTTAGACAGAATACAAATAACAAGGGGCGTGTATATTTTTGTTATGACAAAAGATATACGGGCTTTTAATCCTGATAAGTTTAATAAAATTTCCTGTAAAAATATTCCTCCGTTAGGAAGTTGGGAAAATGGACAGAGAAAATATAAATATAATTTAAAAAAAGGACAAATATTTTATATAGGGTCTAACGAAAACGATTGCGACGGACGATGCTTTCAACATATTAACTGTAGCACGGATACGGGTAATGCTAATTTAAGATTGGCTTATAAACGAAGAAAATTTATAAAGAAATATTTAAGAGTGCTATTTATTGATTGCTCTATAAGTCAAGACGAAAAAGTTATAGAAAAAAATATTAGAAAAACATATTTTTCTTTTTTTGGACGTTAAACAATTTCAATCATATATTATAACTATGGATAGAAAGCCGAAAGGAGCGAAGAAAATGCAGGAAATTAACCCTTTGTATATCCAAGCGTTAGCCTTGCTTTTAGAAGAAGAAAATCCGTCTATATCCACTATTCAAAGGAAACTTTCTATCGGGTATTCCCACGCTCGAAAAATAGTTCAATGGATGGAAGATAACGGCTATGCCACTTCAAGCAACGGCGCAAGGGATATACAGCTACTCATAACCAAAAAGCAATTTCAAGGGCTTTACGGGGATTGATAACAACTAAATAGCAACAATACAAGCAATTAGGGGCTGACGAACAACCGTCAGCCCTTTTACTATGTCAAAAAGGAGAACAAGACAATGAAAAAATTTCAATCGATGGGCGAACTCGCCCTTTACCTGCTACGAGCAAACGCCCCAAACGAACTAAAAAAGACGGCGACGGAAAATATGCAAGCCGTAGAAGAAACAAACCACGGCGGCGCGGAAGCGTATCTAATCATCGCGGAAAGCAAAGCCGAAGCAAAACAGGTAGAAAGAGAATATGCGTTATCAAATTGCACGCCTGAATGTAGTAAAATTATCAACACTCTTGACGGCGCGTATTGGAAACAAAGCATATTCGTTTTCTCGGACGATGGCGGCGGTATCATTTATTTCGAGCGCATTCCGCTCTTGGACGAGAAATGAGCCGATTTTGCGCGTTCTATCCACGGCATTACGAGGAGATAGCCCCGCCCGTAATGCCAAAAATCGGCTACGTTCTGCCACAAAAACGCACACTTTACCATAAAACGCCACAAAAGCGCACGAAACACGGTAAAACGGTGCAAAAAATAACAAAACAGGAGAAAAGACTATGTTCCAACCCGAAACGCGGTATATGACGAAAGGAATCGACGAACGCCTACCGCCCCACCTAATCGCAATGCTTTGGCTCTGTATAGACCTGCGTTTGCGTTCGGGGGATAAAATGGACTATCTGCAAGTGTTCACGTTTAAGAAAGTGAACGAAGAAACGCTTGCGATACACCACGAGCAAGAACAGCCCGCGCGGCTGTACGTGCATTTCACGGGATATAAGCCCGAATATGCGGAATTTATCAACGAAAAAATATTCGTCATTGATGACGATGACCACAGCACTATGCTGTTTGCCTACGAATACTAAAAAAGGAGAAGAAAAAACTATGGCAAAAACGAATACGAAAAAGACTACGGGAGCGAAGAAAAAGCAAAGAAAGCCCGTAAAAACGGTTGACCAACTGACCTTTGCGCGAATGATTGCGCATAAATTTGAACTGACGGTGAACGCCGTTCTCGACGTTATCTTGGAAGAGCAAAAGCTGACAATGCGATACGTCAACGACGGGTATAAGGTAATCAAGAAAAATTATCTTACCATCGAATCCAAGGAATATGCGGGGAAAACTTGGGTAAGCCCTTTGGACAAGAAAACCTATGAAGTGCCTGACAGAAAACGCATTCTCATTCGGGTTGGCGAAGGGTTCAAAAACTATATCAACGGCAACGAAAAGAAAAAGGAAGATAAGCTTTGCCGATTCGTAGCCACGCAGGAAACGGAAAAGGAGCTTGGAAAGTATGTCGAAGTTTCTTAAAAGGTGGATAATGCGAATGTTTAGAAATGCTTGGAAATGGTTATGAAATAATATAGGAGGTGTCATCGAAAAATCACTACAACTGCATAAAACCTTGTTTCTAATTCACCGAGGAACGAATAAAAAGATGGCGTGGTTTACCATTACGTATTAAAAATCGTTTAACGATTGCTTGAAACAACAGACAACTGGCAAAGTTGAAGAAAAGCAAAGTGTTCGAGGGTTTTCTATTATTCCAAGTTGCGAAAAAAATTATATTTAGACTTTATTATATTTACATTCAAATTATATTTAGCTTAAATTATATTGATTTTTCACAGGAAAGATATTCGAACTATTGCAAATCCAAATTAAGCAATAATGAGATGTCTTTCCTTATTTTTTTCAAAAAAAGATTTAAGGAGAAAAATCATTATGGCTTTAATTGCAGCTAAAAATAATACGTGCTTTGACTACTCGACTGACCGCTTTCATATCTCGGATGACTGTCCCTATTTTGAACTGACGGGATTCCTTAGAAACGTGAACGCTAACAACGGAGAAATGCCGAAATTGAAAATCAACTATAACGACCACAATAAAACGGGTATCGTTTACCTTGAAGGACAGTTTTTGGCGAATCCGTCGGGCTTGCCGCAAGAATTATGTAGGCAAGGGTTATATATCAAACACTATCACGGACACGACGCAACGCTTTTGCTGACGGAACAAGCGCGGAAATTATCAAGAAATCCGCTTAATACGGAACTTCATCATACCAAACTCGGTTGGCATATCATCGACGGGGAAGAATGTTTCCTTTACGACAATTCAACGAAAATCGGTCAACAAACTTCCATTTGCGACAGAGATTTTTCCTTTCAAGCAGGTTGTTCTACCAAATATGACGAAATGCTGAAAGAATTCGTTTATCCAAGCAAAGAGCTTACGCTTGCTTACGTGCTTGGGTTCAGCGCGGTGGTAATTTCAAGACTGAATAAAAACAGAATTGCTGACTTAGGAACAATCGTTATCAACGTAAACGGTAAATCGTCAATAGGTAAAAGCACGATGGAACAACTTTTGATTAGTCCGTTTGGAAATCCTGTCTTTTCCAAACACAGCTTGGGCATAACCCACGCGGGAACGCTCAACGGCATTTTGGACGCATTGGAAGGGATTCACGGCTTGCCGCGCGTAATAGACGACCTGCAACAAAACTCGTCGATAAACTTTACGGAACTGCTCTATACCATATCGCAAGAGGAAACGAAAATGCGCTGTGGGGAAAAATGGAATCAGAACACGGACGGTTGGTCGGGGTTAGTGGTTGTCAGCTCGGAAGCACCGATAATGGGCTTGATGAAGGTACAACAAGGTACTTATCCGCGACTTCTTAATATCACCAATCTACAATGGACGAACTCATCGGAAGAAGCGGAAAAAATCAAGACGATAGCCTTGCAAAATTACGGGTTTACGGGAAAGACGTTCATTGAGTATATCAAAAATATGCCGATTAAACAGCTTGGCGATAAATACTTCGAATGTTTGCAACGGGTGAAGCCTATGATGGTAGAAAAAGACGGGTTGAGCGATAGAATCGCAAGCCGAATTGCCACTATCGGGCTTACTTGCGAATTGGTCAAAGAGTGCTTTCAATCCCCTTTTGCTTGGGAAATGGAAGAACTCATTAAGCCTTTAATCGACAGTGAGCAAGAAACCGTGCAAGAACGCAACCCCGCCGAAAAGTTGCTTGAAATCGTTACGACGTATGCACAAGCGCAAAAGAACGTTCATTTTGACTTAGTTACTCATTATCCCCAAAAAGAGAATACGATTTCTGCCCCCTTGGTAGCGAATGCGAAACAGGTGAAAGAAGGAAAAATCGAAATCTTTGCGGACGGATATTGGAAAATCAGTATTTTCAAAACCCGAATGGATAAACTCTTGAAGGAATACGAGTTCAATGAATGGGGAAGCGCAAGTATCGAACTGAAACGGCGTAATATATTACAAACAACCCAAGAGAAAAAGAAAAACGGAACGGTAACCGAACGGACGAGAATCCGTGTGGACGGAGTTTGGTGCAACGTGTTCAAAATCAAAATGCAACCGAACGAAACCGTTTCAGAAGAAGAAAACAAAACTGAACAGCAAAAGCAACCCTTGCAAGAACCACCCGTAGACAACACCGATTGGGATACGGGAAAAAGCATAGATGACATCTTCGACGGAGGTGTTGCGAATGCGTAAGGTAGAGTTTTCGAGAAAAAGCATTGTTCAAACGAAAGGCGATTTACCATTAACGCGGACAAAGCGAAGCGTAGAGAAACAGGAAACGATTGCGGAAATCAATGCCGTTTTGGTTGAGATTTTATCGGGCTTGAGCGAGGACACGAATGCGACAGCTTGATAGGCAAGAGCGAATGTTAATGGTGGCAATGTTAGAGCTGAAAAGACTCAACAACCCTACCAAAGAGCGTTTAACGGCGGCGATTTATGCTCGGAAATCGTCGGAAGATATCCACCAAACCTCTATCGAAACGCAAATTAAGGACTGTGAAAGGTTCATAACCGAGAATAACGATTTGTTCGCCTTGGACAAGCGGCATATCTATAAAGACGAAGCAAAGAGCGGTATGTTTCAAGACAACCGAACGGAGTTTCAACTGCTGATGAGCGAAGCGCGGAACGGGAATATCGACGTCATCGTGCTATACCACCACGAACGCCTGACAAGAAAAATAGGCGATTTCGACCAAATCAAGAGTGAGCTTGAAAAATGTAAAGTGTTTCTTGTGTTTGGGGACGTGTACTACGAAAACACGGCTATGGGTGAGTTCTATGCAAATTTGTCCTTTGCTATGTCGCAACTCGAAGCGCGTACTGCGGCTTCCAAAACGGCGAGAACACTTCACCTTCGCGCGGAGAACGGTAAATCTGCGGGTGGACGTGCGCCCTATGGGTTAAAGTGCGTTGGCAAACAGTTCGATATAGAAAAAAGCGAAGCCCCTGCTGTGAAAATGCTATTTGAAATGGTAGCAAAGAAACAGTCCTATGAAAAAATCATCGAAGAACTGACCGCGAACGGATTCCGAACGCGGGCGGGGAAAAAGTTCAGCTATTCAACTTTGAGCGATATGTTGCGGAATTGGAAATACGCGGGAATCTACGTCTATTGCCGAAAGGATAAGGAGGGAAACCCTATCAACCGCAAGAAACGACGGGTATTGCTTGGTGAACAAGAAGAAGTGCGGAACGATATAACCGTGGTAAATGCAATCGTAAGCAAAAAGCTGTTCTTAGAAGTGCAACAAATTCTCGATAACAGAGAACTTGGCGCAACGAAACAGAATGCGCGTGGAGAATATATCCTGTCGGGCTTGGTTCGGTGTGAATGCGGACACGGTATGTTCGGTGAGAAGAATAAGGGCGAACGCGGAAAGAAAATTTATCGTTACTACGAATGCCCTGCGCATAGAAAAAAGCGTGGGTGCGACGTATGTAAGGTGGACGCAGACTATCTCGAAACTGCCGTTAAAAAGGTAGTATATCGGGAAGTGCAAACGTTTTTGAAGGCGGGAAATCTATCCAAGGAAATCTTGTCGGAAAAGCGGAAAGAGTATCAAAGCAAAATCGGAACGTTATCTCGGAAGATGAAAGATATCGAACGGGAAAACGGGAAGATGGCGAAGAAAATACTCGACGTGCAAGAGAGCGTTGCAAAAACGCTTGAAAGGACGATTGAGAGCAATGCAGAGCTGTTAAAATCTCTGCAAGCAAAAACGGAATCGTTGCAAAAGACGGTGGCAATCATAGACTCGCTCGGTGATGGGCTTTCGTTCGGTGAAAAACAACTGTTTGCCGATATGGAAACTACAAGGAAGCTTATCAGAGCGTTCGTCAAAGCAATCGTAATCAGCAAAGATACCGTACAGATACAATTTCATAATTAAACAGGAGAGCCGAACGTCTTAATTGCCGTTCGGCTCTTTTACTATGCCAAAAAGGAGAAAAAAGAATGTTTATAACTACTTGCCCGTTCTGCACGAAAACGGGCTTAAAAGGCTATCCCTTCACCATTGAAAGCGGTAATGCGGATAGTGAAAAAGAACCCTACGACACGAGCTTGAACAAAGCGTGTAAAAAATGCAAGAAATGCCCCGAAATGCAAAAGGCATTAGATAGAAAAGCCTATGACGATTTGCAATACTTTTGCTTGTCCTACGTAAACGGCAACGGGGATTTCAAAAGCTTAAAAATAGATTTTGAGAAGAACGGTGCAATGATAACCACTTCCCCTAAATATAAGCAAACGCAAATCACACCGCCCTATACTATCGGGGAAGAAGAAACCAAACAGCTCAAAGCAAGGCTGTATAATCAACATATCGAGCTTTGGCAAGACTTCTATACTCAAAACGTAAAAACTACCTATACTTGGTGGGAACTGACAATGCGTTTTCAAGGGAATAAAGAAATTCAAAAGCGCGGCACGGATAAAATCCCCCCTATGTGGAATCGGCTCATAAAGACAATCGGAAGATACTTCGAGTGGTTGTATAAGGATTGGTGCGACGTGAAAATGTACGCTATGAAATACAACCATAAAACGGGCGAAAGAGAAGTCCCCGAAAAAACGATACCGCCCTTTACCGACTATTGGAAATCGGGGATAAAGATTCCCGAAATTGCACGCTTGCCGACCATAGACGAATTAAAACCAAGCACCCGTGTATGCGTTTACGCCCGTTCTAACCAAATCGGCGGCGGGAATGCGACCAAGAAACAAATCAAGGAATGTACGGCGGTTTGTATAGAGAAAAAACTACAAATCGTAAGCGTTTACGAAGATGAAAACGTATCGGGAATCGGTGAAATGGGCGACGGGCTAAAAGCTCTCATAAAAAGTGCAGAACAAGGCGAGTTTTCACACGTGGTTTTGACTTCCGTTAGTCGCTATTCTCGCGATACGTGCAAGGCTTGGGAAATATGGAAAAGTATCAAAGATAAAGGCGTGCAAACAGTCGTGATTCCACCTAAAAAATGGGGTTATTGGCTGAACTACTGAAAGGAGAAAGAAAAATGGAAATTCAAACGATACGGGCAGTGCTATACGCACGATACAGCTCGGATAAACAACAAGAATCGAGTATTGCGGTTCAGCTTGCTGAATGTAGAAAATTCTGCAAGGCAAACCATATTGCTATCGTTCGGGAATATAAGGACGAAGCACGAACGGGAACGGACGGAAACAGAGAAGAATTTCAACAAATGTTGCAGGACGCTTGCTTGGGTGAATTTGATTTGGTAATCGTTCACCGTTGGGATAGGTTTGCGCGGAACGTGGAGCTTGCCCTTTCCGCGCAAAAGCAGTTGGACAAGTTCGGGGTAAAAGTTATAAGCACGGTAGAAAACTTCGACGATACGCCCGAAGGCGATTTTTTCAAGCTGATGAGCCTTGGTATGGCGGCGTTGTATAGTAAACGGCTTTCCCGTGAAGCGTTCAACGGACAAATTGAAAACGCGCAAAAAGGAAAGGCGCACGGCGGCGTTGCCCTTTACGGATATGAAGTGGCGCAAAAGAAATACCGTATCGTGCCGACGGAAGCGGAAGCGATACGGAAAATGTTTCAAATGGTAGCTGACGGCTATTCCTATAAAGAAACGATAGATTGTTTGAACGAGCAAGGTTATCGTCGGCGGGACGGGCGCAAACTGTCGTACAGCATAACCGACACTTTGCGCAATCGGCAATACGTGGGCGAATACGTGTTCAATCAATACAAACGCTCGCCTGAAGCAAAGAAATGGCGCAGACAAAAGAAAACGGAATCGGAAATCGTACGGATTCAAGGCGGTATGCCCGCTATCGTAGACGAAGAAACGTTTGAACGGGTGCAACGGCTTTTGGATAAGCGAATGCAAAAGAACGGGCGCGGACGGAAAAAAGGCAAATATCTCTTGTCGGGCTTGCTGACCTGTGGCGTTTGCGGCGCGGCGGTTTCGGGTGGAAAATATTCGGTACGCGGAAAACCCCTGTTTTCGTATATATGCGGTGGAAAAAGCCATAGAACAGACAAGAAAAGCATAAACGTCGTTTATTTGGACAAATACGTGGTCAACCTATTCACGCAAGCGTTCTTGCTCTTGCGCAACACGGATAAAATCGTGGAACTAATGCGCCTTGGTTTGGCTCGAATGCAAGACGAAAAAATTAAACGCTTGAAAGAACTGAAAAAAGAGTTGGAAGAAAAACGCTCGTTACTCGCCAGCTTGGACGAAATCATAAAGGCAAACAAAGGCAAAGCCCTTGCTACCGTGATTGAGAATAACCGAAAAGACGAACAAGCGGAATTTGAACGACTGATTGAACAAATCGAGAAGCTGAAAATCGAAAAGAACGCTATACCGCGCTTGAATAGAGAGCAAATCCGCAAGAAAATGCAGGAATATAAGGCAGACTTGGACGGGATAGACTTCTACAAACGGCAGGAAATTTTGCAAACGCTCGTTGAAAACGTAAAAATCGGCACGGACACGGTGGAAACGACGGTAAATCTCAACGCCTTGGCGGGGATAGAAACGCCGTTGAGCTGTACCGTAAGCGAAAGTCTGCAAAACGTTCGGCACGTTTACACCCTACGCGGTATGGATTTCTCGTTCGATGGGCTAAACATTAAGGTTTAGGGCGGGTGAAAATATGAAAATAAAAGATACAGGCGTGAAATTGACTTTGAACGGAAAAGGCGCGGATTTATCGTTATGGGTTCGGGTAGACTGTGGTTGTTTGGGAACAATCACGGTAAAATCGTCCACGGCACGAAGCCGTCAAAAACGCAAGAAAAACCCGCGAAAAACGGTGATTTTCCGCGATTTTTGATGATAAAGCAAGGTTGCGTTGTGAATACGGTTCGCTTTGCAACGGGTACACCAAAAAACGCTATCCCCAAAGGGTGGCGTTTTTTTGGTATGCGTGGCTCGAACTACTTCGAGTAGGCGTAGCCGTCGAGATTGGGACGAGTTGCTCGTAAAACAAAGCGTTAAAGAAAGATATTCGACCTATTGCAAATTCAAATCAAACAATTCATTACCCTTATTGTCATTCTGGAACGTAGCGTAAGCGAAGTGATAGAATCGAATTACTATGATTAAAAACGCTGTATAAGGAAAAAACGAGCCCGTTTATAGAGCTCGTTTTTCTATGCAAAAATTTTCCAAAAAATTTATTAACCAAGGTTTATTTTTACTTGACAGTCGCATAAAATAGTGATATAATACGTTCGGATACATAGAAAACCGCTTTTTTATTTACATTAAAACTTAACCAAGGTTAAGAAAAATAGAAAGCGGATAGAAAGAAAGGAGTAGGAGTATGCGAAAACTGTTATCGGAAATGGCGATTGGCGAAAGCGGAAAAGTCGTGAAAGTAAACGGGGAAGGCGCGGTCAGAAGAAGACTGTTCGATATGGGCGTAACCCCGAGCGCGGACGTGTATTTCCGCAAGAAAGCGCCGCTTGGCGACCCGATCGAAATCAAGATCCGCGGGTACGAGTTGACGCTTCGGAAAGCGGAAGCGTCGTGTGTGGAAGTGGTTTTGGACTAAAAAAGGAGCGTGTAGAGATGGAAAGAATGAAATTAGCGCTTGCGGGAAACCCGAACTCGGGGAAGACGACGCTGTTCAATACTCTGACGGGTAGTACGGCGCACGTTGGGAACTGGCCCGGGGTAACCGTAGACAAGAAAGAAGGCTTGTACAAAAAGGGGAGCGAACCGGTAGAGATTATCGACTTACCGGGGATTTATTCCCTGTCGCCGTATACGCCGGAAGAAGTGATCGCGAGAAATTACGTATTGAACGATCGTCCCGATTGTGTAATCAATATCGTAGACGCGACGAACTTGGAAAGAAACCTGTATTTAACGACGCAGCTTTTGGAAGTGGATATTCCGCTTGTCGTGGCGTTGAATATGACGGACGTCGTAGAAAAGAACGGCGATAAGATCGACGTAGCGGCGATCGAGAAAAAGCTCGGCGTGCCCGTCGTGGAAGTTTCGGCATTGCGGGCTACGAACGTAGACCTTTTGATGGAGCGGGCGATCAAAGCCGCTTCGGAAAAGCGGACGGGCAAGAGCGTACTACAAAACACGCCGCTTTTCGCAACGATCCAAAACGCGGAGATCGCATTCAAATTAAACGGAGTAACTTCCCCGTTGTTCCACGCGGTAAAGCTTGTGGAAAAGGACGAATTGGAAGTGAAAATGCACCCGAAAGAAGCGGCTGCCGCGGAAGCGTTTTTAGCAAAGAACGGCGGCGGGAAAGCGGATTTCGAAGGGGACGCGGAAGCGGAGATTGCAGACGCGAGATACCGTTACATAACCGAAAATCTTTCCGTTGCGTTAAAGCGCGGTAGACCCGTAAAAACGGGCGAAATGACAAAATCTGACAAAGCGGATAAGATTCTTACGCATAAATGGTTCGGGATTCCGATTTTCTTGGTGATCTTGTTCGCGGTGTTCCATTTGACGTTCTCGGAGAACTTACTGTATTTGGGCTCGATCCCTGCTCTGGGCGATTTTTGCGCGGAAATGAGCGAAAAAACGTTCGGTTGTATCCTGTTCTCGGCGGAAGGTATCAATTCCCCCGGCGCGATCCTATTCTATGCAATGGACGTTCTAACGTCCACGATCGGCGATGCGTTAGGCACGGTGATGGAAAACGCGAACGCAAGCGCTTGGGCGGTGGACTTCGTATGCTCGGGCGTATGGGGCGGTATCGCGTCTGTGCTCTCGTTCGTGCCCCAAATTCTCGTGCTCTTTCTTTGGTTCTCCATTTTGGAAGACAGCGGGTATATGGCGCGCGTAGCGTTCATACTCGACCGCGCGTTCCGTCGTTTCGGCGTATCAGGTAGAGCGTTCATGCCCATGATTATGGGCTTCGGCTGCTCGATCCCCGCGATGATGAATACGCGTACCTTGGCGCATGAAAAGGAACGGGAAGCGACGATCCGCGTCATTCCGTTCTTCTCCTGCGGCGCGAAATTGCCGATTTTGACGGCGATCGCGGGCGCGATCGTAGCGCGGTTCGACGTGGGAAACGAAGAACTGATTACCTATTCCATGTACTTGATCGGTATGGCAACGGCGGTTTTGGCTCTGCTCATCATGCGTAACACGACCATGCGCGGCGCAACGCCCCCGTTTATTATGGAATTGCCTAATTATCACGCGCCCGGCGTTAAGAATTTAGCGCTGCATCTTTGGGATAAATTAAAGCACTATATCGAAAAAGCGTTCACCATTATTCTCGTGTCCTGTATCGTGATTTGGTTCTTCTCCAACTTCGCTTGGGATTGGTCGTTCTTGGTCAAGGAATGTGTGCAATACGTGCGTTTGGACAGCGGCGCGGTGATGGAGCTCAGTACGTATTTGCGTGTAAACGGCTTGGAAGCGTACGAAGGGCAAACCTATCTGATGCATTTGAGCCAATGGGAAGCGGGCGCGCTTGGCGAAATCACGGGCGAAACGGTATTTGCGAATATTACCATGAACGAGAGTATTCTCGGCTCGCTCGGGAAGCTCTTCCAGCCCTTATTCACGCCGATCGGGTTCGGTTCGCAGCTTGACGGCGCGTTCGGTTGGGTGTTCGTCGTGGCGGCAGTAACGGGCTTGATCGCGAAAGAAAACGTGATCGCGACGTTCGGTTCGTTGGCGGCGTGCGTAACGGGCGCGGTCGTTGCTTCGGAAACGGGCGTGGACGAAGTTGCGGCGATGATCTCGTCTACGGGCATCGGCGTACCCGGGCTCATCGCGTTCATCGTGTTCAATATGACGACGATCCCGTGTTTTGCGGCGGTCGCTTCGGCAAGGGGCGAAATCGGCAAGGGCAAGTTTAAATGGACGATTTTGTTCTGGGTTTTGACGTCGTATCTTGCGAGCGCGATCATCTACACCGTCGGGGAATGGACTTGGACGGTTGCCATTTGGGCGGTCGTAGCGGTAGCGGTTACCGTCGGGATCGTGATGTTTAATAAGGTTTCGAGCAAAAAAGAAATGCTTTCGGGCAAACGGTAAACTTACACAGCTTATAGAAAAAGCACCTTATATACGTACCTGCCCCGCGTTTATGTGCCCGCGGAGCAGGTACAACAACGTACAAGGAGAAAATTTTTATGGATATCGTGATTATAATTGCGGCAGTAGCCGCGGTTGCGGCGTTTATCGGCGTAACGGTTTGGAAAAAGAAAACGGGCAAGGGCGGCGGTTGCGGCTGCGGCTGCTCGGGGTGTGCTATGTCGGGCACTTGCGGTTCGGCAAAAACGGAAAAAGCCGATTCGGAGCAGGAGCAAGACAATGTATAGAATTATGTTCGTTTGTCATGGGAATATTTGCCGTTCCCCGATGGCGGAATACGTACTCAAAGATCTTGTCCGCAAAGCGGGTCGGGAAAGCGAATTTATGATCGCGTCGTCGGCGGTGTCTAACGAGAACTGTTGGAACGGTCGCGGAGCGCCCGTGTACGCGCCTGTTAAAGCGTTACTCAAAGAAAAGGGAATTTCTTGCGACGAGAAACGAGCGCGAGTTTTGACGGCTTCGGACGGCGAGAATTACGATTTGTTTTTGTGCATGGACGAGTCGAACGTTCGCCGCGCAAAGGGGATTTTGGGCTCGAAAAACGGCGAAAAATGCAAAAAACTGCTCTCGTACGTAGGGGAAAGCGGCGACGTTGCCGATCCTTGGTACACAGACGATTACGCGCTCGCGTACAAAGACATTTTTCGCGGCTTACAAGGACTGTTAAAGGCATTGCATTGAAAATGAACTCGGCTGAAATACAAGCCGAGTTTTTACTTGCGTTTTGCATGGTAAAGTGCTATAATGAAAATGTAATGAGCCTTGTTTTTTAGGAGAAGTGTTATGAAAAACAAACTTTTGAAACTTTTAGCAGTAATATTCTGTGGCGCAACGCTGGCGTTGGGGATAACTGCTTGCGGCGAGAAGGATAAGATGGACAACGTCGTGGAAGTTGCCAAGAGCGTATTTATTGTGAAAGACGGGGAAATTACGGGCTTAACTCGAGAAGGAAAACAACTGTCGGAGTTGCATATTCCCACAAAAATTGGTAAGATTACCATTACAGATATCGCAGCGGGGGCGTTCAAGGATTGTAGCAACTTGACGAGTGTAATACTTCCCGACGGTTTAAAAACCATCGCTCCTTCTATGTTTGCAGGTTGTAGCAACTTGACGAGTATCCATATTCCCGATAGCGTAACATTCATTGGACGTTCGGTGTTTGAAGATTGTAGTAGTTTGAAGAATATAACGATCTCGGATAGCGTAACATTCATCGGTGATTCAGCGTTTAAGGGCTGCAGTAGCTTATCGGAAATGCGCTTACCGTTTGTTGGAGTAGAGAAGAACGCAACGTATTATGATACGTATTTCGGCTCCATCTTTGGTGGAACAAGTTCTAAGGATAGTAACGATTACGTTCCCGCTTCTTTAAAGACGGTAACGATAGCAGGCGGGGTTATTGCCGCAAATGCGTTCATAGGTTGTAGGAATTTGACGAGCGTAAAACTGTTGGACGGAGTAACCGAGATTGGTGCTTCAGCGTTTGCGGGTTGCAGTAGTTTGACGAGTATTGACGTTCCCGATAACGTAACAAGTATCGGCGGTTCGGCGTTCAAAGGTTGCAGTAGCTTATCGGAAATGCGCTTACCGTTCGTTGGAGCAGCGAAGAATGCGATATATGATACGTATTTCGGTTACATCTTTGGTGGAACAAGTTCTACGCATGGGAACGATTACGTTCCCGAGTCTTTAAAGGCGGTAACGATAACGGGCGGGGCTATCGCTGAAAATGCGTTCAAGGATTGCGGTAGCTTGACGAGCATAGATATCCCCGCTGGCGTAACAAGTATCGGCAAGTCCACATTCTTGAATTGTAGTAGTTTAACGAGCATAGATATTCCCGCTGGCGTAACAAGTATCGACAAGTTCGCATTCTCTCATTGTAGTAGCTTGACAAATATAGTGATTCCCGCCGGTGTAACAAGTATTGGCGATAACGTATTTTCTTATTGTAGTAGCTTGACGGGCATACAAATCATTGATGGCGTAACGAGTATTGGCCAATATGCGTTCTACGAATGTATCAGCCTGAAGAACATACTCCTTCCCGATAACTTAACAAGTATTGGTAGATATGCGTTCTATAATTGCGATAGTTTGACGAACATAGTCATTCCCAACGGCGTAACGAGTATTGGTCAAGATGTGTTCTACGGATGTATCAGCCTGACGAGCATACGCCTTTCCGATAACTTAACAAGTATCGGTGCTTGGGCGTTCTATAATTGCGATAGTTTGACGAACATAATCATTCCCAATGGTGTAACGAGTATTGCTTCTTCTGCTTTTGCTTATTGCGATAGTTTAACTATATATTGCGAACGTGCAAGTAAGCCGATGATCGGTTGGGATTTGGATTGGAATGATTCCGACTGTCCTGTGTATTGGTATAGCGAAACGCAACCGACGACAGACGGCAATTATTGGCATTACGTAAACGGCGCGCCGACCGTTTGGGAATAACAAGACCACGTCTTGACAAGGCAATGCCTTGACTATGATTTTCTATCTTTCGGTGGCGCAAGGGTGTTGCTTATTCGTTGCCCTTATTGTCATTCGAGAAAATTCAACGGACGAATATGCAATTCGTCCGTTTTGCTTCTCAAGAACCTTGTTTTTCGGTAAAAAATGTGCTATAATGAAACAAACTTCGCGAAAGCAATCGCGCGTAAAATAGACAAGTTTTACAAAACTTTAACAAAATACAAACAAATCGTCAATGACAAAACGGTATACTACGGATAAGGAGAATCGGCTATGGTGAAAATTTTGGTGGTGGAAGACGATAAAGCGATGAACGGGTTCGTTAGCGCGTATTTGCGCGACAACGGGTACGACGTTTCTACTTGCTACGACGGGGAAGAAGCGCTTGCAATCTTGCAAGAAAAGACCTTTTCCCTAATCATCAGCGATATTATGATGCCGAAAATGGACGGATTCGAGTTGGCGGAAGCCATTCGCGCGACCGATAAAACTACGCCGATTATTTTCATGTCCGCAAAGGACGATAAACCGTCTAAAATGTACGGGTATAAGCTCGGGATCGACGATTACGTAACCAAACCGTTTGATATCGACGTTTTGATGATGAAAATTGCTGCATTGTTGCGCCGCGCGAAAATTCAGACGGAGCACCAGCTCGTCGTTGGGAACTTCACAATGAACTCCGAAGAACGTTCGGCGTTTATAGACGGCGAAGAAATCGCGTTTACCGCGCGGGAATTCGACTTATTATTCAAGCTCTTGTCCTATCCGAAAAAGACGTTTACGCGCTCGGCGCTCATGGACGAGTTTTGGGATTACGATTCGTCGGCGACGTCGCGGACGGTGGACGTGTACATGGCGAAGCTGCGCGAAAAGACGGCGGAATGCGACGGGTTCGAAATTTTGACGGTGCACGGGCTCGGGTACAAGGCGGTGTTGAAATGAGAAACGCGCCGCGGCGGAAAACTTCGTCGATCAAGGGATATCTGATCTTTTTTTGCACGGTTGCGACGACGGTTACCATTGCGCTAATGCTGTTTATGCCCGTTTACGAACGCACGGAAGGCAATCGTTGGATCTTGGCGATCACCATGCTTTTGATTATCGTTGCATTGTCGGCAATCGGCACGGGCGCGGACCTGTTGCGCCGTAAAATCATGATCGACCGTCCCGTGCAGGAGATCTTGTCCGCGACGGAAAAAATCGCGGCGGGGGATTTTTCCACGCGGCTCACGACCATTCATTCCTACGAAAAATACGACGATTACGATCTCATCAAAGAGAATTTGAACGCGATGGCGGCGGAGCTGGAAAAGAGTGAAACGCTCCACGTCGATTTCGTGTCGAATATCTCGCACGAATTAAAAACGCCGCTCGCGATCATACAAAACTACGTCGGACTGTTGCAAAGGGAAACGGACGCGGAAAAGCGGAGCAAATACACGCAAACGATCGTTGACGCGACCAAACGTTTGACGAATTTGATCCATAACGTTTTGAAACTCAACAAGCTAGAAAACCAAGGGCTTCGTTACGAGTACGAACGGGTGCGGCTGCACGATTCGCTCGCGGAGTCGGTGCTCGGGTTCGAAGATTTATTGGAAAAGAAGTCGATCGAGCTTGTGTGCGATTTGGACGAAGTGGAGATTACGTCCGTGCCGAGTTGTTTGGAAATCGTTTGGAACAACCTGTTGTCTAACGCGATTAAATTTACAAATGCGGGGGGCAGGGTTGCGATTACTTTAAAAAAACAAGGCGTAAACGCCGTAGTTACGGTGTCGGATACGGGCTGTGGAATTTCGCCCGAAGCAGGCGCGCGGATTTTCGATAAGTTTTACCAAGGCGATACTTCCCATTCGCAGGAAGGGAACGGGTTGGGGCTTGCGCTCGTGAAAAAGGTAATCGACGTGCTCGGCGGGGAAATTTCCGTCAAGAGCGAACTTGGCAAGGGTAGCGCGTTTACCGTGGTATTGAAAGAGTTGGAAAGATGAATGCAAAGTGGAAAGAACTGTTACAAAAACTCCAAAGACCTAAAGGCGGATTTTTAGCCGTTTGGTACGTACTCACGGCGCTTTGTTGCGCGGGCGCGATCACGTTTGCCGTGCTCGGTCCGCAAAGCCTGTTTTTCGCGGTCTTTTCCTACGTGTTTTACGGGCTCGCGGCGGTAACGTTCGGGTATACGGTATACACGATTGTGATTTTTGCGCCGTCGATAAAAGCGGGGTTGACTCGGTGGATCAAGAAATCAGCGTTCGGCAGGAAAATGCTCGAACAGTACGGATTTCGGACGATTATTTTCGCATTCTGCACGTTGATTTTTAACGTCGCGTACGTGCTCCTGCACGTAGTCCTTGCAATCGTGTACGGCTCGTTTTGGTACGGATCGCTAGCTTGGTATTACGGATTGTTGGTATTCTTGCGCAGCGGGATCGTGTTTTACCATAGGAAAAAAAGTAAAAACGGGATTTTTGATCGGGAAGAACAAGCGCGGACGGAATTTCGCAAATACTGCGTTTGCGGCGTGTCGTTGACGGTGATTCCGCTGATCTTGCTCATTCCCATTCTGCAAATTATCTTTTTGGACAGAGCGTTTATTCATGAAGGTTGGACGGTAATCGCGTTTGCGGCGTACGCGTTCTATAAGATTGTCATGGCGATCTATAATGCGATAAAAGCGCAGAAACAATCGGATTTGACGGTGGAAGCGGTGCGGAACGTCGGGCTTGCCGACGCGCTGGTTTCGATTTTCGCATTGCAAACTTCGCTGCTGTTCGCGTTCTCGGAAGGGAGCAATTATGCTTGGGCGAACGTAGCTACGGGGAGCGCTGTTTGTGTGCTCACGGTGGCGATTGGGGTGTTTATGCTCGTGAAAGCAAGAAAAAAACGGAAGGAAACGAAAGATGGAAGAAAAGAAGAATACAACGTTTGAATATACGTATTCCGCGCCGACGGAAGCGGAGAAAAAACAGATCGAGAGTATTCGCCGTCGGTATGAAGAGAAGCCGAAAGCGGCGGCAACGGCGGTGGAACAAATTCGAGTTTTGGACGCGAAAGTGCGGAATACGGCTACGGTTTGGGGGCTGGTATTCGGCGTAGTCGGTTGTTTGACGTTCGGGTTCGGGCTGACGTTGATTTTGGAATGGAGCAAATGGATTTTGGGGATTGTTTTTATGGCGGTTGGTTGTCCGCCAATGGTGTTTGCATACCCGATTCATCAATGGAAGCTGAAAAAAGGGAAAGAGAAATACGGAGCGGAAATTTTGCGACTTTCCGAACAAGCGTTGCAAAACAAGGAATAATTGCATTCGCCCGTGGCATAAAATAAAGAAAAGATGCTCGTGGACGGTATAAATTGCTTGAAAACGACGCGGGGAATGTAGTATAATAGACATATCTCGTCCAAGTATATCGGATATACTTGGATTTTTCTTTCAGGAGCAACCATGTTCGATTTTTTATTCTTTTTCCGTAGCGTGATGTTGGGCGTAGGGCTTGCAATGGACGCCTTTTCCGTATCTTTAGCCAACGGCTTGCACGAG
>JAFVRU010000154.1 GCA_017504065.1 Clostridia bacterium | reverse complement strand
GTCCCGACGGCTTGTGCGAAAGCGCTTGGGAGAGTATGTGCCCGTTCGTTACGGAGCTTGCGCGCGGCGGCGGGAATTTTTACGACGGTTGGATGAAAAATCCGCATTCGGCGATGATTTCCTGTAACGACGGATTTCGCCCCGTAAGCTTTTTGATTGAAAGAATAGATTGATTACAAAGGAGAAAGATATGAGCAGAGCAGACGAAATATTCGCGCAAAATATGACGGATATCATGGAAAACGGGTATTGGGATACGGAGTTGGACGTTCGCCCCAAATGGGAAGACGGCACGCCCGCGCATACGGTTAAAAAATTCGGGATCGTCAACCGTTATAACTTGCAGGAAGAATTCCCGATTTTGACAATGCGTCGTACGGCGTTCAAGTCCTGCGTGGACGAGCTGTTGTGGATTTGGCAAAAAAAGAGCAACAATATCCACGATCTCAACTCCCACATTTGGGACAGTTGGGCGGACGAAACGGGCTCGATCGGGAAAGCGTACGGGTATCAGCTCGGGATCAAGCACAAATACAAGGAAGGGGAGTTCGACCAAGTCGATCGCGTGCTTTTCGATTTAAAAAACAATCCCGCGAGCCGTCGGATCATGACCAATTTATACAACTTCCAAGACCTAAACGAAATGCATTTGTATCCTTGCGCTTACTCGATGACGTTTAACGTGTCGGGGGATACGCTGAACGGAATTTTGAATCAACGCTCCAACGACATGCTGACGGCGAATAATTGGAACGTCGTACAGTATGCGGTATTGCTCATTATGTTCGCGCAAGTTTCGGGATTGAAAGCGGGAGAGCTCGTGCACGTGATCGCCGACGCGCATATTTACGATCGGCATATTCCGCTCGTGAAAGAAGTTTTGCAAAATCCCAGACACAAAGCGCCCAAACTCATTGTCGATCCCAACGTAACGAATTTCTACGATTTCACGGTCGATTCGTTCGAGCTTGTCGATTACGAATACGAAAAGCTCTCGTCGAAGATTCCCGTCGCGATTTAAAGGTGCGCGCTATGATCAAAGCCATTGTACACGCGGACAAGGAATGGGGGATCGGGAAAGGCAACGATATGATGTTTTCCCTGCCCAAAGACATGAAATTTTTTCGGGAAACAACGCTGGGGCATACCGTCGTGATGGGCGGGAATACGCTGCGCTCGTTCCCGAACGGCAACCCGTTGAAAAATCGGGTCAATATTGTCTTATCAAGGGGGCAGGTACGCGACGACTGCATTATCGTCCGTGATTACGAAGCCTTGAAAACGGAGATGAAACGCCGCGAAAACGAAGAAATTTACGTGATCGGCGGCGGCGCGGTTTACAAGGAACTGTTGCCCTATTGCGACGAAGTGTTGGTAACCAAAGTAGACGCGGTCGGCGGCGCGGAAGTGTTCTTCCCGAATCTGGATCAAGACCCGAATTTCGTTTGCGTTTATGAAAGCGAACCGATCGACGACAACGGGTATACGATTCGGTTTACGACATATCGGAATACGTCGAAACAGCCATTGTAAAGCAAGAAACCCGCAGTATTGAAAAAATCCTGCGGATTTTTTATGTTTTACGGAAAAATATTGCTAAGTATAGGCTTTTTTTCTTGTCAATTCAACGAAAAAGTATTAAAATAGTAAAGTTGAAAAGTTTACGAAGTATAGGAGAGATACGAATGATCAGAGAAGATTTAAGAAACGTTGCGATTATCGCGCACGTAGACCACGGCAAAACGACGCTCGTCAACGAAATGTTGGCGCAAGGCGGGGTGTTCCGTGAAAATCAACAGGTAGAAGACCGAGTCATGGACTCCGGCGATTTGGAACGGGAACGCGGGATTACCATACTCGCGAAAAATACGTCGGCGCACTATAAGGGCGTAAAAATCAACATTGTCGATACGCCGGGGCACGCCGATTTCTCGGGCGAAGTGGAACGTGTTTTGAAAATGGTCAACGGCGCGCTCATTCTCGTGGACGCGGCGGAAGGGCCGTTGCCGCAAACCCGTTTCGTTATGCAAAAAGCCTTGCAGCTCGGCTTGAAGCTGATCATTGTCATTAACAAAGTAGACCGCCCCGACGCGCGGATCGACGAAGTCGTTGAAGAAATGCAGCTTTTGATGATGGATCTCGACGCGACGGACGAACAGCTCGAAAGCCCGATTGTATACTGTTGCGGTCGGCAGGGTACGTCGTCGTTGACTCCCGATAAGCAAGAACCCAACTTGAACCCGTTGTTCGACACGATTTTGGAAACCATTCCCCCGATGGATATGGACGTGGACGGAGCGGGACAACTGCTCGTTTCCTGTATTGATTATAACGAGTTTGTCGGCAGAATCGGGATCGGCAGAATCGAACGCGGCGTAATCCGCGCCAACGAGCCCGTTTCCGTTTGCAATTTCAACGACCCGAAAGTCCGTACCAACTGCAAGATTGCGAATTTGTATCAAATCGAAGGCTTGGAGCGTACGGCGGTGCAAACGGCGCAAGCCGGGGATATCGTCGTCTTTTCGGGGATCGACGGCTTGAATATCGGGGATACAATCTGTGAACCGAACAAAGTCGAACCCGTGCAGTTTGTCAAAATTGAAGACCCCACGGTGGAGATGACGTTCTCCGTCAACGACAGTCCGTTTGCGGGTAGGGACGGGAAATTCGTAACTTCTCGACAGCTCCGCGATCGGTTGTATAAGGAACTGCTCCGCGACGTTTCACTCCGCGTTAGCGATACCGATTTAACCGATAGCTTCCGCGTATGCGGGCGCGGGGAAATGCACCTTTCTATCTTGATCGAAACCATGCGCCGCGAAGGCTACGAATTCCAAGTTTCCACCCCCAAAGTATTATATAAGGAAATCGACGGAGTTCGGCACGAGCCGATCGAACGCTTTGTCGCGGACGTTCCCGAAGATATGACGGGGCCCGTATTCTCGGCGATGGGCAACCGCAAAGGCAGTCTTGTGCAAATGACGGCGATCGGTAACCGTATGCGGTTGGAGTTCACCGTTCCGTCCCGCGGGCTTTTCGGGTACAAGAGCGAGTTCTTGACGGACACGAAAGGTCAGGGGATCATGAACACGATTTTCTATTCGTACGAGCCGTACAAAGGGGATATGCAGCGCCGTAGTACGGGTTCTCTCGTCGCGTTTGAAACGGGCGAAGCGGTTACGTACGGGCTGTTCAACGCGCAAGGCCGTGGGAATTTGTTTATTACGCCCGGCACGCCCGTATACCAAGGCATGGTCGTTGGATATACCAACCTTGCCGACGATATCAACGTCAACGTTTGCAAAACCAAGCATTTGACGAACACTCGCTCGTCTAGCAGCGACGAAGCGTTGACGCTCATTCCCGTTAGTAAAATGAGTTTGGAAGAATGTTTGGAATTCATTGCCGACGACGAGTTGTTGGAAGTAACGCCCAAAACGTTGCGGATTCGGAAGCGGATTTTGGACAGCGAATTGCGCGCGAAAGCGAGATTTAAAGAAAAGAATAAAGCGTAAACGTTGCGCCCGTCCGAACTTCGGACGGGCGCAAGGCAACGTCTTGACTATGTATTTCTGTCTTTTTTGCGTGGAAAGGCGTTACTTGGTTGTTATCCGACATTGTCATATCGTAAGGAATGAAACGTTTTCTATATACGCGTGCACGTGTACGCGTATATATTATATAAGGAAGTATAAAATCCAAAAAAAGTGGGAATAC
>JAFVRU010000153.1 GCA_017504065.1 Clostridia bacterium | reverse complement strand
AGCACGATGTAGGACGGCTTGAGCAGACCGTAAACGCCGTACTCCACGCGCCACAGGACACGGCGGGGCGTATCAGCCACCACACCGCACTATGCACTGGGGATGGTGGACGCGAATTTTTTATACGCTTCGTCGTGCAACCCGTTCTCGCAGCAAACCGTAGCGACTTTGTATAAATCGTCCGTTTCCGTTTGCGATTCCTGAGCAAGCTCCTTTGCGAGCGCAAGACTTTCTTCCGTTTTTCCCTGTTCCAAATATACCGCGGAAAGCGTTGCGCGAGCGCGAATATCCGTCGGGTTGTCCTGTAATAAATCCAAACAAACGGCTTCCGCAACGTCCGTTTCTCCTGCAAGCAAATGCGCAACCGCTTGCATTTCTTTTGCGGAAGCGTATTCTTTTGCGCCCTTTTCCACCTTGGAAAATTCTTGAATCGCGCGTTTGCAGTTCCCTTCCTTTAACGCGTACGAGCCAGCTTGGACTTCCTTGGAATAATCGACGAGCCGCGGCGGATACACAAATTGGAACGGGGATTTCTTTTTCGAAGCGAACGCGTCGATGATATCCATTTTCGTTTCTTCGGGCAACGTATCGTCCACGTCGATCAGGCGGTTATAATAATACGCCGAAGCGCTGTCGTTCCCGATATTCAGGAAATTGACGGCAATCCCTTCGTACACGTCGGGCAAGTCTTCTTCGTCCGCAATATCCAAAAACCGAAACCACCAATTCAGCGCCGAGCCGTGCAAATCCATCGCTTCGTAAATATCCGACAAGCGCGCGTACGTATCGCCGTCCCCGCCGTACGTATCCAATTCCTTGTACGCAAAACGTAACGCGGAAAGGTAGTTCCCCGCGTTATAGTATTTGTCCGCCATGAGCGCCAAGCGCTTTCTGCCGAAATCGATTTGTTTGATCTTTTCGTCTTTCATACTCTATGATTTTTTCTTCGGAAACATCACGTCCGCGTCTGCGTCCGTAAATTCGTAGTCTGTATTACAATAATGACAATGCACGCGCACCGCCCCGTCGTCGCGTATGATCTGCCGCATTTGTTCTTCGCCGAGCGTTACGAGCACGCCCTTTAAATACTCCCGCGAACAGTTGCAGCGATACGTAGCTTTGCGGGTTTCCCAAACTTGCCCGTCTTTCCCGAAACGAGCTTCGACACCCGCTGCCAAGCCCGTTTTACGGAATTCGGACAAAAGTTCTTCCAAAGGCAAAGCCCAAGTCTTGTCCAACGTTTCCCGATCGGCGAACGGTAAGGGTTGCGCCGCGATCACGCCCGCGAATACGCATTTGCCTTGCTCGTCAAACTCCACAATCGTACGCAGACGAGTGGGGAGTTGCTCGCTAATGCGGTAATATTCTTCAAACGCGGCGTCCACTCCGCCTTGATTCGGGAGCGCGCACGAGCCGACGAACGGGCGGCTGTATCCGTCGTCGCGAATGACAGTGAGCGAGCCGTTCCGACCGAAACAGTCCTGTTCCGACTGCGCATTGGGTTCGCCCTGCGCGCAAGTTTCGCCGATATAGCCGCGAAGATAGAGCTTTTGATTGCCTGAAACGGCAATTTCTCCACAAGCCCCGTCGCTTTTGACCGAAAGGGAAATTTCGCCCGTTTCCCCTTTTAAACAAGCGCTCATGTACGTCATAGCCGAAAGCGCTTTGCCGAAAACGTACGCCGAAAGGTTGGATAAGCCGTGGAAACGGATACCGTCTTTGACGAGCTCCGTCGTTTCCGCAACCGTTAAAGATACCTGCCCGTCGTATACGAGCGTCCGTAACAAGTTGTTCATGCATTCCCCCTTTTCTTTTGCGCCAAAATACAAAGCCGATCACAGTCGGTTTTGTCCGCTCCGAGATGCCCTTCGACTTCAAGCGCTACAAAGCCGTTGCGCTCCAACGCGGCGAGCAATTCCGATTCCGTATGAATATATTGGCGGTGCGTTTCGTCCGCGCGGTGGAAAGATCCGTCGGGATTTTTGACAAACAGCGTTACGTCCATGGTTACGCCGTCCGTTTCCGCTTTGTTGAAGCTGAGATACGTTACGTCGTCCCGATCGTCCGCGCAAACAGTATTTGCAATCCGTTGCCGTATTTTTCTTTCCGTGCTGACGTCGAATAAAAATATGCCGTCCTTTTTAAGCGCCGCGCCGATCTTTTTCAGCGCCACGTCCAATTTTTCTTTCGGGATATAATTCAAGCAATCGTTAATCGCCGTTGCAAAATCGAATTTCTTCGGCAATTTCATCTTGGTAATATCCCCGAGCACGTATTCGCTACGCACCCCTTCTTTCAACGCCGTTTCTTGCGCGAAATCCAGCATGGAAGCGGAAACGTCCAAGCCCGTCATGCGGTATCCGCGGCGTTCGAACGCGCGCGTGAACCAGCCCCCGCCGCAACCGATATCCAAGCCCGTTTGCAAGGGGTATTTTTCCAGCGTCATAATTAAATACTGCGGCCAATTTTCATAGTCGCAGTCGTCGTTGAGATATTCAAACCATTTGGCTAAATGCGTATACGCACTCTGACGTTGCATGGCAATATACTCCCGAATGTGTCGTTTTTTTACTCACCCAAAAGCTTCGGCGGACGGCGTTTTTTCTTTTTGCCGTTCTTGCCCGTTTCGTCTTGGATCGCTTTTTCCCGTTCGTCGAATTGTTTGTTGTATTCCACGTAACGGAGATCGTTTTTATGTTCTTCTGCGTATTGCTCGGTATCTTCTGCGATATTTTGTTTGCTTTCACGCAATTTCACCAAGTCTTCGCGCGTGAACGATTGCGGCAATTCGTAGACCTGCAAGCCGTCGTCGATCGGCTTGATCGGACGCGCGACGAGCCGCGATCTGCCGTGCGACAAAATCACGCGTTGATATTCGAGCTCCGCGCCGCTTTCGCCGCCCTGCAAAGACGAAGAACCGTCCTTGTTGAAAATACCCCTGCCGACTTTCGCGCCTTCGATCTTCGGATTGATATATTTATCGAATACCCATTGCGCGAAATCCAACCATACGAGCAGCAGGAAGGAAAGCCCGAACAGCAAACAAACGATGATCGCTATAAGCAGGAACAACGTGCCGCCGATCGCAAAGAGCAGGAACGGCAACAACGCAATCAAACCGAAAAATATGGTTTGCGGTAACGTACCGATAACCATCAAGAACGAGTTGCGAAGCATCGTGAAGAACTTCATTTGATAGTTCACGCCGAGCGCGACCATCCAGAGCGCCATCGCCGCTGCAAGCGCGATGAATACGTAGCTGACCGCCGTAGAGACTTTCAGCCAAATTCCCTGCCATTTCCCGACGTCGCCTACGGCGAGCGTGAACTCCGAGAAGTTGACCATCGTTTTACTCAAGCCTAAAATCAGCGTAAAGAACAACGCCGCTTGTAATGCGTTTTTATAGTTGAGCTTGACGCCGCGCCAAAAATCGTTTGCGACGAAAATCCCTTCCGTCCAAACCATGTTCCGAATGACGTACATGCCGCCTGCAAGCCCTACCGCCGCGATGAACGACGAAACCAAGATTCCGACGAACATAACGAATTCCGTTTGCAAAATTAACCATTCCGAAACCCCTTGCAAATCGGGAGCTGCGGGATAACCGACGCCCATGTTCGCGCCGAACGGATAAATTACCGCGTTGCTGTTGTTCATCATGATCGCGAACACGATCACAACGATCAGGGGGATAAAGAAAATCAGCGTAAGCAAATTGATCTTGACAACTTTACCGAAATTGCCTTTGAATACGTCCCAAAACAGTTGCCAACGGTTGGTCGGCAAAGTACTTCTTGCGTATTCTTCACTCTTTTCTTTCCCTTCGAGAAGTCGGGTGATAAACCCTTTCTTTTGTTGCGCCATTGTATACTCCGAAAAACTTTATAAAGATCGCGGACGATCGATTTTATATACCCGTTTTTCCGTTCGCCTAAACGTTTAAGAACGGAAAATGTAGTTTCCAATCTACCGCTCCTTTTATTGTACTACAAATTTCGGATTATTTCAAGGAATTTTTAGAAAAATTTGAAAGAATTTAAAATAAAATTTTCAAGTTTCAAAAAAATAGGAAAATTCTTTGACATTTATGAAAAGATATGGTACAATTACATTGCTAAATAGAGGAGCGGAAGAACAAGAGTAACCGTTGAAGAGCAGGTTTTGGGAAAACCTTTGCGCGGACGCAACGGCGAAAGGGTATCTCCGCCGAAGCGCAATCCCCCACATTCGCGCTGGGCATCCGGGAGAATACCCGTATGACTGTCACCGTCCGTGAAGCACTATTTGCGTAATCCCGAATAGGATTTATCTTAGCTTCTTAAGACGGTTTCCCGTCTTTTTATTTTACTTTGTTTCTATTTTTTTACAATATAAGGAGATTTTGTTATGAAAACTTACAACGTTGGTGTAATCGGCGCTACCGGTATGGTCGGGCAACGGTTTATGTTACTGCTTGCCAACCACCCTTGGTTCAAAGTTACCGCGCTCGCGGCGTCTGCCCGTTCGGCAGGAAAAACGTACGCGGAAGCCGTTGGGGAAAAGTGGTCCTTTGAAACCCCGATCCCTGAATCTTATAAGACGATGACCGTTTTGGACGCGGAAGCGGATATGGACGAAATTGCCGCCAAGGTCGATTTCGTGTTCTGCGCGGTGAATATGGACAAAGCGAAAATCCGCGCGATCGAAGAAGCGTACGCAAAAAAAGAAGTGCCCGTTGTTTCGAACAACTCGGCGCACCGCTTCACAGCAGACGTGCCGATGATTATTCCCGAAATCAACGCGGAGCATTTGGACGTGATTCCCGCGCAACGCAAAAGATTGCAAACCAAGCGCGGCTTTATCGCAGTAAAATCCAACTGTTCCTTGCAATCCTACGTACCCCTTTTGCATCCCTTGAAAGGGTTCGGGATCAAAGACGCAGCGGTATGCACCTACCAAGCGATTTCCGGCGCGGGCAAAACATTTAAAACGATGCCTGAAATTCTCGATAACGTAATCCCCTATATCGGCGGCGAAGAAGAAAAGAGCGAAAAAGAACCGTTGAAAATTTGGGGTAGCGTAGAAAACGGCGAAATCGTTTCCGCGCAATCCCCCGTGATCACCGCGCAATGCTTGCGCGTACCCGTTTCCGACGGGCACACGGCGGCGGTGTTCGTAAGCTTTGAACAAAAGCCGACGAAAGAACAAATTTTGGAAGCGTGGAAGAATTTCCAAGGCGAGCCGCAAAAGCTCGGTTTGCCGTCCGCTCCCGCGCAATTTTTAACGTATTTCGAAGAAGACAACCGTCCGCAAGCCAAACTCGACCGTATGCAATTCGGCGGCATGGGCGTTACGGCGGGCAGACTTCGTGAAGATACCCTTTTCGACTACAAATTCATCGGGCTGTCGCACAATACGCTGCGCGGCGCGGCAGGTGGCGCGGTGTTGCTTGCGGAACTTCTTGCAGCCAAAGGGTATATGGACTGACGCACAAAAAAAGAAATTGGAGAATATGATACGATTATGAAAGGATTTTTTCAAGGCAGCGGTACAGCGCTCATTACCCCGTTTAACGAAACAGGCGTGGATTACGAAGTACTCGGCGAACTGATCGAACACCAAATCGCGAACGGCACGGACGCCATCATTCTTCTCGGTACGACGGGCGAACCGTCCACGATGACTTTTGAAGAAGAACACGTATTGATGGACTATGCCGTCAAAAAAATCAACGGCAGAACGAAAGTGATTTTCGGTTGCGGTAGCAACAGTACCCGCGACGCGGTATATACCGCGCAAGCTGCGGAAAGGTTCGGCGCGGACGGCTTACTTGCCGTTACCCCCTACTACAACAAATGCACGCAAAACGGGCTTGTGGAATACTACAAAGCGATTTGCGAGTCCGTTTCTATTCCCGTGATCGCTTACAACGTTCCCGGTCGGACGGGCGTGGAAATTCAACCCGCCACGATGGCGAAGATTGCGGAAATTCCCAACATCGCGGGAATCAAAGACGCGGGCGGAAATATGAGTAAGACCATGGAAACGCTTCGGCTCGTACGCGACAAATGCGACGTGTATTCTGGCGAAGACGCTTTGAATTTCCCGATCCTTGCAGTCGGTGGCGCGGGCGTAATTTCCGTGCTTTCGAATATCGTTCCCGCGGCTGTGAAAAAGCTTTGCACGCTTGTCAAAGACGGGAATTTGGCGGAAGCGGCGGCTTGGAACGATCAACTTTTACCGCTCGCGAGCGCTTGTTTTGTCGAAGTCAACCCCATTCCCGTAAAAGAAGCGATGAACTTGCTCGGGTTTAACGCGGGCGTACCCCGCGCGCCGTTGACACAATTAGAACCTGCGAACCGTGAAAAGCTGATTGCGGCTATGCAAAATTTCGGTTTGGAGATAAAAGCGTGATGAAAACGAGAATTTTACTTTGCGGCGCATGCGGAAAAATGGGCGGAAACGTGCTCGAACTTTTAAAAGACGACTGCGGAGCGATAGCCGTTTGCGGCGTGGATTTATACCCGAAACAACTGAGCGTACCCGTCTATCAAAGCTTTTCAGGCGTTCAGGAAGAAACGGACGTGATTATCGATTTCTCGTCCCCTATCGGGTTGCAGGAACGCTTGGAGTACGCGAAAGCGCATAACGTCGGTATCGTCTTGGCTTCCACGGGCTTCACCGCGGAAGATTTAGAAACGGTTGCGGAATACTCCAAAGACGTCGCGATTTTTAAAACGGCGAACTTGTCGCTCGGCGTGAACCTGATGCAAGCGCTTTGCAAAACGGCGGCGGAAGTTTTGGGCGAAGCGTTTGACGTGGAAATCATCGAGCGCCACCACAACTTGAAAAAAGACGCTCCGTCAGGCACGGCATTGATGCTTGCCGAATCGGTGAACGAAGCTTTCCAAGGCAAAAAGCGGCTGGTAAACGGTCGCGACGGAATTGTCGGAGCAAGAGAAAAGAGCGAGATCGGTATGCACGCCGTTCGTGGCGGAACAATCGTCGGGGAACACGAAGTCATGTTTGCAGGCGAAGACGAGATCGTTACCATTACCCATAGTGCAAGATCTAAACGGGTTTTTGCGGCAGGTGCGATCCGTGCAGCAAAGTTCTTAAACGGAAAACCCGCAGGCATGTACGAGATGAAAGATCTTTTGGCTGAAGAATAACTCCTTTTGATAAGCAAAAAAGCTTTTCGCTGTCCGCGAAAAGCTTTTTCTTTTTGATTGTATCTCAATAATTATCCGTCCAATTTTCGTCGTCATCAATGTCGGGGGGCGCAACTTCTTCCCATACCGCTTGTAAGGTATACGTCGCAGCCGAATCTAAACTCCACGTTCCCGTTGAAGCAATCGTATCATTGCCAATTTTCCAGCCCTTGAAAAGATAGTCCTTGGTATCCGCCAATTTCGGCAGCGTATACACTTCGCCATAGATTACCGTCATCGTCGGTTGCGCTATCGTACCTTGCTCTGTTGTCAGATTTAACGTATATGTTTTCGCCGTTGCTTGCGCGGTTACGACTACGTTTTCCTGTACGTTAGCAAGTTTTGCTAAATCTTCTACTTTCCAAGCAACGTTATAACCCGTAACCGATTTCGGAGTAGGAACTTGCGCCGTGTAATCCGTGCCTTCCAAAACGTTTTCAATGACAATATTTTCCTGTCCTTCTTGCACGAACGTAATACTGTAATAATTCGGCGTATTTTCTACCCATTGCGCTTTCAACGTAACGTCTTGGGCAATCGTCCATTTTTCGGAAATACCTTTTCCATCGTACGTCCAATTCGTAAACGTGAAACCATCGCGAGTCGGCGTTGCAAGCACAGGCGTGGAATCGTAAACCACCACTTGCGTTGTAGGCTCTACCGTACCGCCGTTCGCGTCGTACGTAATCGTATATTCGTTCGGCGTAGCTACTGCGGTAACAAGAATATCTTGCGTGATATCGTCAAACGTGGTCTGACTCCAAGTTACGGTATAGCCTTTTTTTGTTTGCGGAGTCGGGACGTCTGTCAAATCCCCGCCGTCGCTCACCGTTTTCACGATGTCTTCACAACCTGCTTGACGGAACGTAACCGTATAAGTTGCCCCGCTTTCTTTATCCGAAGCTCCGCAACCTGCAATCATGCATACGGACGCAATCGCCGCCAAGATCCAAAGTAAAAATTTTTTCATAACTTTCCTGCCTTATTTTTTTTTCTTTTGTTTATCATATCACATTTTCGGGTTTCTGTCAAGCTTTCTATATCCCTTTTCCGAAATGATTTATCCAAGCGATACGTCCAATGCCATCATTAACGCAAACCCGACCATGACTCCGCAAGCGCATAAAAACGCCGATCTTTCCGTTTTTGACTCCGGCAATAAGTCTTCTGCGACTACAAATACCATCGCTCCCGCAGCAAAAGAGAGCAACCATGGTTGTAAAATTTGTAAATATGCTGCCAAAAAATAGCCTAAAACCGCAAAAAACGGCTCGACTATTCCACTCATCGCGCCATAAAAAAACGCTTTTTTTCGGCTTTTGAAGGTGCTTTTTAGCGGTAGAGCTACCGCTGCGCCTTCGGGGAAGTTTTGAATTCCGATACCGAAAGCCAAGCCCAAAGCCGTTACGTAGGCGGCAGTTGAGCCGATTGCGCTCGCCGCGCCAAACGCGAACCCCACAGCCAAGCCTTCAGGGATATTATGCAGCGTTACGGCAAAAAACAATTTCATGTATTTTAAACTCGAAGCGTCTTCGTTGCTTTTCTCCTTGACTCGTTCCATCTGCTTTGCAAGAAGAATAATCAACAATCCCCCGCATAAAAAGCCAACGGTTGCGGGAATAAACGGAAATCTACCTGTGGATTGCTCAATAGCGGGCAATAAAAGCGACCAAACCGAAGCCGCCAACATAATCCCCGAAGCAAAACCAAACAACAACGCGGTAAGCTTTTCCGAAAATTCCCGTTTAAAAAAATAGACAAACGACGCTCCGAGCGCCGTCATCAAAAAGATAAACCCGATTCCAAGAACCGTCATTAACGTATGATTCATAACTTTTCTCCGTTTCGTAAAAATCACGACGATTTTATAATTCGCCACATTATAATATATGTAGTGAAACGAAAAAACGCTCGTACGTTTTACGAAAAAGATCGAAGTATAGAAAAAAGACCTTACGATGTGTAAGGTCTTTTGAATGAAAAGCGGCAATTACCTATCCTCCCGGCAGTAACCTGCAAGTACTTTCGGCGTAAAAGAGCTTAACTTCTGTGTTCGGAATGGGAACAGGTGGATCCTCTT
>JAFVRU010000152.1 GCA_017504065.1 Clostridia bacterium | reverse complement strand
TCGTTTTTTTGATTTTTATATAAAATATTATTTCGTTTTTGTAAATTTTTAACAAAAAAGCTACTCTACCTACGAAAAATTTTTATGCTCTTCTTTTTTTGATTTCTATTTTTTGAAACCGTAGCGTTTTCGTTTGCTTTTCCCGCGAAGATTTGTTATACTGAACACAAGGAGCAAAAGAAAATGGAAAAGACTTTGGAGCGTGTTATTAACGGATCGAAACAATTGGATTTTGTTATCAACCAACAGGAAGATGAAGATAAGGTTTTTGCTTTGGCGCGGGCTTTGGCTTCGCGGGATCGACTGCGGATTTTGCGGCTTATTTCTTTTAAGCCTTTAAATATTTACGAAATCTCCAAACACTTGAATATGCCTATTTCGACGGTAAGCAACCATATTTCTATATTGGAGGAGTCAAATTTAATCGTCGTTTCCACCCAACAAGGGCAAAAGGGACACATTAAAATGTGTTATCGGCTATTGAATCAAATTAATTTTGCTTTTATTGTCCCTGAGGACCAAAAGGAAGATTTCGCTTATACCATTGAAATGCCCGTCGGGAACTTTTCGGATATCAATATTGTCGCGCCCTGCGGTATGGGCTGCACGAATGCGCGCGGAGAAATCGACCTAATCGCTACGGACATCGTATCCGAATTGTTTGACCCGCGTCGGGTAAACGCAGGACTTTTATGGTTCGACGCGGGATTCGTTTCTTATAATTTCCCGAATAAACTGTATAAAAACGAAAGTAGCCGCAAAATCACGCGGCTGGAATTGTCCTTCGAAGTTTGTTCGGAAATCGTTTATCACCGCAACGATTGGCCGTCGGATATTACCGTCAAAATTAATGACGTAGAAGCGCTCACCTTTCTCTCCCCCGGAGATTTCGGCGGACGCCGTGGGGTCTATACTCCGGAACAATGGTTCATTAACAGTACGCAGTACGGGCATTTGAAAAAGCTGGTCATTGACCGCACGGGCATATATTTGAACGACGAACTGATTACAAAAACACCTATGGAGACTTTCCGTTTACAGGAGCACCCGTTTGTAAAAGTCAGTTTTGGCGTCAAATCCGACGCGATACATCGCGGCGGAATCAACCTGTTTGGGAAAAATTGGGGGGATTATCCACAAGCAATCCTGTTAACGTTGTTCTCTGAACCCAAAGACGCTACGCCGTTGAGCTTCCTTGCGCACGATTAGTTTGTATAGCGAAACGGCGCGCAATGTCGCGTTACCGTCCTTTTGCAACAAACGAAGTAAAGTGGCAGAATCTAATCAACCGCTTAGCGCAACTCCCAACTTCAAAAATTGGAACCGCATACACAAAAGAAGCGTCCCGCAACAGCGAGACGCTTTTCCTATATTTACATCTTTTCTTTGCTTGTAATATTTTCCCCGAAATATTTTTTATAGATTCGACTGACGTAGTTCGGGTCGGTGTACCCGTACGCTTCCGCGGCTTTGGCAAGCTTGACGTTTTCCCGATCCATAACCGCTTTGATCTGTCTTAATTTTGTGCGGTTGATAAACGCCATCACCGTTTCACCCGTAATCCGCTTAAAAATGTTGCAAAGATATCCGGGCGTAATCCGTAAATACTCCGCAATCTCCGTTTGCCTGATCTGCCGCCGTGCGTTGTCGTAAATATACTTTTTCGCCTTTTCCACGTACGCAAGCTCTCCGAAGCGTCGCTCGTCCGTGGCTTGCTCCACCTTTTTCGCCGCCTTAGATAAAAGCTCCAATGCCAAGCCACCGAGTAAAAGCTTATTCTCTGGCTCTTGGTTATATACTTCGATAATCTCGTCCACCAAGCGATGTAAAGGAAAAACCCCTTCCGAAGCCGATAACACCGTGGGGAACGACTGTAAATCAATCCCTTTTAAACCTTCCACGTTGAATAAAAACCCAATGGTACGGTGCGAATGCGGCTCGTCCGACGATACTAGAACGGAATACCCCCCGCGGTGGATCACCATATCGTTTTTTTTGCACAAAAAACCCCCGCCCCCTTCTTCTATAGCAAAGCGCATCACACCTTTCGTTACGTATCCGATCTCCACGCCATTGTCTTGCAACCGAAGTTTATTTTTATACGTCGCTGCACCATACTCGTGCGCGTAAATTACTTCGGGCAAAATCCCTTGATAAGATTTTTCCATAACTTACTCCCATACAAATTATAGCACTTCATTTTAATTTTGTCAAGATTTTTTGAAATATGTATATTGAAAAAATTTTTTTCGCGGTGTATAATAACAGTACTCTCATATTTTAGGAGTATCTTATGCATAATTTATTAAAAGAAATTGAAAGCCAACCCAATCTCGGTTGTTGCCGAACCATTTTGGCTTATCATGGGCTTTCCGAAAATTTGACCGCGCCGAACGTCGTTTTGCGAGCCAACGTGTTCCGCTCGATTTTAACGGAATGCCCCCCCGTCGTGTACCAAAACGATTTGATTTTGGGCAATTTCGCGGGCTTATACTCCCTGCCGATCGATGAGCGGGAAGAAAAACTCGCAAATACGTTCATCGATCTCTTGGGAACGCGGGACTTTTTTCAGCACAGCGACCATTTCACCGCCGATTACGAAAAGCTGTTGCGCGTCGGCGTACCAGGTTTGTTGGAAGAAATTCAAGCTTCCTTAGAAAAATATGCAGGTGATCAAGAAAAGACAAACACACTCCGCGCGATGGAAATATGTTTGCGCGCATATAAGGAATTACTGTTGATTTACAGCGAAAAAGCCATTTCGCTTTGCGGTATACCGGGCTATAACAACGATATTTTACGAAAAATGTCAGCGGACGCGCAAACCGTTGCGTTTGAAAAGCCGACCACCTTCCGTCAAGCCCTGCAACTTGTTTGGGCGTGGCACTTATCTTTCTGCTTAGAAGGTAAGTTCGCGATGGCGCTTGGCAGAATGGATCAATACCTGTACCCCTTCTATCTTGCGGACAAAGCCGCGGGACGGATCACAGACGAAGAAGCCGTCGCATTGTTCGAAGCGGTATTCGCAAAAATCCACGAATGGCACCATTTCTTAAAATACGAAGACGTGGCGAACATTTGCATTGCAGGCGTAGACGAAAACGGAGAAGACGCAACAAACGAACTCAGCTATTTCATCATTGAAGCGGTCAAAAATTTAAATATCCCCGGTCCCAATCTTTCGGCTCGAATTTCTGCCAAAACCCCCGACTCACTGTTGGACGCGGCTCTCGTTTCCATTGGTACGGGACTTGGGTATCCTGCGCTTATGAACAACGAAGTGAACGTCGAAGCGCTTATTAAAAAGGGTTACGAAGTCAAAGACTCGAGAAACTTTACGATGGTTGGTTGCGTCGAAAACTTCCTGACAGGTCAACAACCGCCTTGGGCGGACGGTCGCTACAACGCGCCCGTTTGCTTGGACTACGTGTTCTTTAACGGTTACGGTACGCAAAATTTCCGCCACGGCATAAAAACGGGCGATTGCTCCGAAATCCAAACCATGGACGAGTTTATCCGTCGGTTGGAAATCCAACTCCGTCGGCTTGCGGACGAAGAAATGCTGCTCTATCAGCTTCGTTGCGATAAGATCAACCCGATCAACTATCAACAACCCTTCCTGTCCATTCTTTGTCAGGACTGTATCGGGCGCGGCTTGGACGTGAATATGGGCGGCGCAAAATACCCCGCGACCTACGGCTTGGGGATTATGGGAATCGCTACGATGGCGGATTCGCTCGCGGCGATCGAACAGGTCGTTTTTATCGACAAAAAGGCGACGCTTACCGAGCTCCGCGACGCGTTGGCGGCGGATTTCGTCGGGTATGCGGATTTGCAACAACTTTTATTAGACGCACCCAAGTATGGGAATAACCGCGAAATCGTAGACAAATACGCAGTTTGGTTCGTGCGGAAAGTCGCAGAGATCTTCGACGAAAAACGCACCCCGCAGGGCGGCAGAGTTTTCTGCGGTATCGCGTCCAACATCAATAACATCTATGCGGGAAAAGAAGTAGGCGCAACCCCCGACGGTAGAAAGGCGGGCGCTCCCGTTTCTGACGCAGCTTCCCCTATGTACGGAAAAGATTGCCGTGGGTCTACGGCTACGTTCAATAGTTTGATGAAGCCCGATTACACGGACATTGCGGTCGGTTCGGTCATCAATCAAAAATATTCGCCCGTCATGTTCTCTGATCCTGAAAAGCGCAGGAAGCTGCTTGCGCTGATCCGCACCTATTTCGAAGGCGGCGGGCAAGAAGTTCAGATTAACGCCACGTCCCGCGAAACTTTGATCGACGCGATGAACCATCCGGAAAAATATCCCAACCTGATCGTTCGAGTTTCCGGCTTCTCCGCGTATTACGTTACACTCAACCGCATGGTTCAAGAAGACATTCTCAATCGCACGCAACAGAGGTAAATCATGAAAACGGCAATCATAAGCGATATTCAACACTTTTGCGTGAGCGACGGCGACGGAATTCGCACTACCGTCTTTTTTAAGGGCTGTAATCTGCGTTGTAAATGGTGTCATAACGTAGAATGTATCAGCGAAATGCCACAAAAACTGCGGTACGTGATCGGCGCAAAAGAAAAGATCGTGGACTGTGGAAAAACGGTAACCGTCGAAGAAGTTTTACAAGAATTACTCGAAGACAAACGTTTTTACGAAAACAGTGGCGGCGGGGTTACCTTTTCAGGCGGCGAACCGCTTTTGCAATCGGAATTTTTAGCCGTGCTAATGCAGCGAGTGAAAGAACACGGTATTCATTGTATCGTCGATACGGCAGGCGACGTGCCGTTCGCGGCTTTTGCACGCGTCATTCCGTACACGGATACCTTCTTTTTCGATATAAAAGCGGCAAATAGCGAAGATTTCCTGAAATATACGTGCGGGAATTTTGAAAACGTTTTATCGAATTTGCGGAAACTCGTTGCGCAAAACGTAGACGTCGTGATCCGTATTCCCGTAATCCCGAACCACAACTACTCGAAAGAATATATGCAAAAAACCTGCGATCTTCTTCGGGAAATCGGGGTGAAAAGGGTGCAACTGCTGCCCTTTAACCGCTTGGGATCAGCCAAATACGAAGCGCTTGGAAAACTCTATCTTTACAAGAACTTTGAAACCATGCAAAAAAGCGATCTTACCGAGCTGTTAGAAATTTGCGCGCAATATTTCGACGCAAAAATCGACGGATAAGATCGTCCGCCGCTCGAAGAAAGAATAATATATTTTAAGGAGAAATATTATGAAATATGTAGACAAAACAGCAAAAGCCGCCGTTTTCGTAGGACCGAACAAAGCGTTTGAAGTACGCGATTTCTTGGTTACGCCCCCGCCCCCTAAAATGGCGAAAATGGAACTCATCGCTAGCGGGATTTGCGGTACGGACGTACACATGCACCGCGGAAAGCTCGGCGTGAAAGCTCCGTCCATTATTGGCCACGAATTCATCGGTCGCATTTTAGAACTCCCCGCAGGCAGCGAAAATTGCGGGCTGAAAGTGGGTGACGCGGTCATTGCGGATATTGCCGTGCCTTGCGGAGAATGCCCACTTTGTAAGAACGGCGACGACGCGAACTGCGTGAATATGCAGGTTACGAACGGCGGCGACATCGACGAAGCGCCCTATCTTTACGGCGGGTATACCGAAGTCAACTATACGCCCCTTTCCAATTTGATCAAAATTCCCGACGAGCTTGACCCGACGATGGTTTGTACGTTTGCTTGTCCCGGTCCTACGGCGTTACACGCGTTTGCGTTGGCAAAAAAAGCAGGAGTCGTTATTCACCCCGACGACGTAGCCGTCGTGCAAGGGCTTGGTCCTGTCGGCGTATTTGCGGTAATGTATTTGCACGCGATCGGCGTGAAAACGATCTATGCGATCACCGCGGGCAACAACGATAAGAGAGAACAGCTCGCGCGCGATCTCGGCGCAACCGAAGTTTTGAACCTTACCCGTCAATCAGAACAACAAATTACCGATTACATCATCTCCAAAACAGATGGTTTGGGCGCGCATATCGCATTCGAAGGTTCAGGCGCGCCGGCGGCTGTTCCCCAAGCGCTGCAGTTCCTTCGCAACCGCGCGACCTATCTCGTACCCGGACAATACTCCAACAGCGGCGGAATCCCCATTCAACCGCAGCTCATCACGTTCAAGGCGTTGCATATCATCGGATCTTCGCAATACTCTATTCCCGATGTGGAATATTATTTACAATTCCTTTGCGATCATCCCGAATTGCACGAAACGATCAAAAAGCTTGCCAATAAGTACAAGGTCGAACAAGTCAACGAAGCGTTTGAAGACGCAAAATCAGGCAACAACATCAAAACGATGCTTGTGAAATAAATAGCTTTCTCAAAAAAGAACCGAAGCGGTAATGCTTCGGTCCTTTTTTGTTTATTTTCGCTTGTCGTATAGATCGCTACGCCTATTATGCTCGCTCGCAATACGAGCAACGATCAAGTAATGATCTTGCAGAAACAAAAGATAGAAAGACTTAGTCAAGGCATAGCCTTGTTTATTCTCTGCGCCGTCCGCCGAATAGAATCAGTACCCAAACCGCAAACCGCAAGAAGTAAATCAGGGAAACCAATAACGAAGCTACGTACGTACTCGCCGCCGCCCCGAGCATCTTACTCGCATACGGCAATTCTTCTTCCGTGATAATCCCTTGTTCCACGAGCATTTTCTTCGCTCGACGGCTCGCGTCCAATTCCACGGGCAACGTGATCAGGGCAAACACCGTCGATAACCCGTACAACGCCACACCTGCGAGCGCAACGTAAAATCCCACGTCGCTATTCGTCGCTCCGACAAAAATTTCCAACAACACGCCGAGCAAAACGAGCGGCAAGGCAAGCCTGCTCCCGAAATTGGTCAGCCCGACCATTACGGTACGCAATTTATAAAATACGTACCCCTTTTCCCGCTGTACGACGTGCCCGATCTCGTGCGCCGCAACGGCAACCGCCGCGACAGAATCACTACCGTACACGCCTTCGGAAAGATTGACTTCCTTTTCTTGGGATGATAGTGATCGCTCAAAATCCCTTTCGTACGCCCAACGGAAATTCCGTGGATATTGTTCACGCGAAGCAATTTTTTCGCCGTATCGTACCCCGTCATGTGCGAACGGGTGGGGATCGCGCCGTATCTTTTGTACGCGGAATGTACTTTACTGTTCGCATACCCGCCGATCAAAGCGCATACGAGCATCGCCGCAATAAAAATCCAATAATAACTATAAAACATATTTTTCTCCTTTGATAGTATATGCGGATTTTTGTATTATTATAAATCCACAGAGAACGGATACAGTTCGGATTTGGAAACCCCCCGATCCTTCGCCGCGCGCTTGAGCGCGTCTTTTTTGTCTAACCCCGTAGACATATAATAACGGATATGTTCCTGCTCCGTCAACGCGTTCAACGGATTTTCCCGTTCTTCCGCGCCCCCGACTACGAGCACGTATTCCCCGCGCTTTTCTCCGTCCAAGCCGTCCGCCAAACGGAAGCTTTTCACTTCTTCGTGAATCTTCGTGATCTCGCGAACCGCCGCCGCAGGTCGATCCCCGAACGTTTCAAACATCGCTTTCACGTCCTTGTCCACGTCTTGCGGCGCGGAATGGAATACGAGCGTTAAATCGCAATCCTTATACCGCTCCAAAACCGCTTTTTTCTCGCTCTGTTTGTCGGGTAAAAAGCCGATGAACGCAAACCTGTCCGCGGGTAATGCGGATAAAACGAGCCCTGCGACAAACGCGCACGCGCCGGGGAGTAGCGTGTACGGCTCGCCCGCTTCCCGTAAAATTTTGCATACGGTATTGCCGGGATCGGACACGACGGGCGTACCCGCGTCGGAAACTACGACGACGTTTTCTCCCTTTCTCGACGCTTCCAAAATCTTCTCCGCCGCCGCGCGTTCGTTGAATTTATGACAGGCGTACAGGGGTTTTTTGATCTCGTACGCGTTCAACAGCTTTACCGTGTGCCGCGTATCTTCGCAAAAAATCACGTCCGCTGCTTTCAAGGCTTCTAACGCACGCAGCGTAATGTCTTTTAAGTTGCCGATCGGCGTTGCTACAAAACTGACCATGTTTTCTCCTTTTTAATGGTTTTTAAGCGTTCTTTTAACGGTTGTAGAGTACGGGCAACAACTCGCACGCGGGTTTCCCGCCCTTGACCGCTTCCACCATCACCAAATAGGGTTTTGCGTTCGGAACGCTTGCGACGGGTTGGATCTTTTTGACTTCCAAATTTTGCGCTTTTAACGTGTAACAAACTTCCGCAAGCCGATCCGAGCGGTGCAGCATACACATTCTCCCGCCGAATTTCAACGCAAACGCCGCCGCTTGCGCGATTTCCGCCAAGTTGATCGTCAGCTCTTTCCGACAAATCGCCTTGCAGTATTCTTCGTTGTCAAATCCGCCCTTTTCATACGGCGGGTTGCATACGATCAGGGAAAACTGTTCCCGATACCGTTCGGGGATTTCTTGCAGCCGACCGCACTCGAACGAGAAATTGTCAAATCCGTTATATTCCGCCGTTTTTTCCGATAATGTGGAAAGCTCCTTTTGCAATTCGAACAACGTAAACGTCAAATCCTTTTTCTTCTCCCGCTGTAACGCGTACAGATGGAATGCGACAATTCCGCTCCCCGCGCAAAAATCGGCGATTTTATCCCCGTTTTTTACCCGCGCGAACTTGGATAAAAGCACCGAATCGGACGTGAATCTGTAAAGCCGCGTATCCTGCGCGATCTTCAAGCCCCCGATCATCATATCTTCTAAAACTTCGTATTCGCCAAGCTGCATGTTTCCCTTCTCCGTATTTTTACAGTATAAGTATACCAACATTCTCGGCAAAAGTCAACGTTTGGGCGCAATTCTCTTTCTTTCGCATAATTTCTTTTCCCAAAAAACATACTTCTTGCGTGAATACTTTAGCATCGGAACTTACAAAAAATCTCAACGCGCTCAAACAGGCGCTCCCCGCCGAAGACGTACTCACCTACGAGTTTTTGACGGCGGATCAGACCCGTTGCGCAGTCGTGTACGCCGACGGAATGGTGAATAAGCAACTGCTCGGCGATCTCGTCGCGCGACCTTTATCCAAGCTCTCGCTCGCTGCGGG
>JAFVRU010000151.1 GCA_017504065.1 Clostridia bacterium | reverse complement strand
GGCCGTCAGCAAGTGGGAGCGAGGTTTGGCCTACCCCGATATTACGCTGCTTCCCAAGCTTTCGGAGATCTTGGGCGTTTCCGAGCACGAATTGATTACGGCAAGTACGGATAATCAATCGAGAGAAGAAAAACGTCAAGCGAAAAAATGGCGAACGCTTTCCTTTTCTTGGAGTTTGTTTTTCTATATCGCTTACGCAGTCGCGCTTGTGCCCTGTTTTATTTGCAATTTAGCCATTGATAAAACGCTGTCTTGGTTTTGGATTGTCGTTTCGGCGCTCCTGCTTGCGTTTACCTTTACGAATTTGCCCAAACTCATCAAAAAGCATGCGTTGATTTTTTTGCCGCTTTGTATGTACTTGGCGCTCGTTTTGCTTTTGGGTGTGTGCTGTGTTTATACGAAAGGGGATTGGTTTTGGATCGCGTCGCTGGCGGTATTGTTCGGTTTGACGATCCTATTTATGCCCATTTATATTTCCAAATACGCGCTTTTTGCTAAAATTCGAAGCTATACCGACTTTGTTTCGGTTGGCGTTGATTTTCTGCTGCTGAATCTTCTTTTAATCGTTATCAATATTTATACCGCTTCGAATGGTTATACGGAGCGTTGGTGGTACGTGAAGTGGGCGCTCCCGATTTCTCTCGGTGTTTACGTAGCGTTGAATCTACTCTTGAGCGTACGGCTTTTCAAAATCAACCGATTTTTCAAAACGAGCATTATACTCTTTTTAACGAACGTTTTTCTGTACTTGCCGCCGTTGTTTGTCAAAGTAAAGAATCCGCCGTTGCAACAGGAGATCGACGACGCAAATATATTTAAAGCGGATTTATCCTGCTGGAAGCCCGACGTTTGTTCGGATAACAATATCCATCTGATTATATGTTTAACCCTACTCTTGGTAGCCGTTGGATTTTTTATTGTGGGTTTGATTTGTCATTATAGAAGAAAGAAGTAAAATTGATACGAATAATTAAAACGAAATAAATATCCCCCGAGCAAGCTCGCTTACTCGGGGGATAAACTGTTGTGGCGACCCAAAACGGGCTCGAACCGTCGACCTCCAGCGTGACAGGCTGGCGCTCTAACCAACTGAGCTATTGGGCCACAAGAAGATGAAATTTTATTTGGTGGGCCTTCACGGATTCGAACCGCGGACCAATCGGTTATGAGCCGACAGCTCTGACCACTGAGCTAAAGGCCCGTTTTGTTTCGACCTATCGTCAAGACATAACGCTTGATTATAATAAACGATTTTACCGCAAAAGTCAAGTGATTTTATAAAAAATCCGAAAAAAACTTTTCGACAAAAGAAAAAATATTCCGAGAGAATTTTGCAAAATTTTCGCTCGGATTTTTTTTACAATAGAAGCGGTTTGAAAAAAGGAGGTGGTTTCGATGCGGATTTGCGCAGAACAGCGGGATAACGTGTTATACGTGCGTTTAAACGGAGAGATGGACGAATACAGCGCCGCCTTAGCGCGAAGGGACGCGGATCGGCTCGCCGAGACATATGCGGCGACAAGCGAACGGGCGATTTTTGATCTTTCCAAGGTTTCGTTCATGGATTCCACGGGGATTGGATTCTTGATCGGTCGGTATAAAAAATTTCAGCGCTACGGCGTACCCGTGTACGTAACGAATCCTTCCGCAGGCACGGATAGGATTTTGGAAATGAGCGGCGTTTACACGTTGATACCCAAAGCGTAAACGTCGAAAAGGAGTATGGTTATGGAAAATTTTATGAAGTTGGAAATTGCGGCGCTTGGCGAGAACGAGAGCTTCGCGAGAAGCGCGGTTGCGGCGTTTGCTCTGCCCTTATCCCCGTCGCTTATGGAGCTTTCGGATATTAAAACGGCGGTGAGCGAAGCGGTTACGAATTGCGTCGTGCACGCATACGGTCGGGAAACGGACGCAGGGAAAATCCGTATCGAATGTCGGATCGAAAAAACGGGCTTTGGCGGAACGTTACATATCGAAATTACGGATTTCGGGCGTGGGATCGACGACGTGGAAAAGGCAATCGCGCCTTTTTATACGACGCTGAAAGGCGACGAGCGTTCGGGCATGGGTTTTACCATTATGCAAACGTTTATGGACGAGTTTTCGATCGAGAGCGAACCGACGAAAGGTACGGTCGTGAAAATGTCCAAACGGATTGGAATGGAACGAACTGCGGAAATTCCACGCGCCGAAGAAAGGGAACGGGTAAATGCTTGATGATAAGACGACAATGGAATATATTCGCATGGCGAAAGCCGGGGACGGAAACGCCAAGGAAACGCTGATTTCGGAAAACGTTTCGCTAGTCAAATGCATAGTCAAACGCTACTTGGGCAAGGGAGTGGAGTACGACGATCTTTTCCAAATCGCCTGTATGGGCTTTTTAAAAGCGATCGCGGGCTTTGACGAACGGTTCGGCGTAAAATTCTCCACGTACGCCGTTCCGATGATCGCGGGCGAGATCAAACGGTTTATGCGGGACGACGGCTCGGTAAAGGTTTCGCGCGCCATGAAACAAACGGCAAAGGAAATGAACGGGTTCGTTGAAGCGTATCTCTTGGAAAAAGGCAGGCAACCGAGCGTAGCCGAAATCGCGAAGAAATTCGGCATGGACGAAGCGGAAACGGTGTTCGTGATGGGCTCGTCGAAAATGCCGTTGTCGCTATACGGCGGCGCGGATTTCAAGGACGGTAAGGAGCGGGAGCTCATCGAAACGCTGCCCGCCGAAGACCGTCAGGACGAGTGGTTGGATCGAATGTTGCTCCGCGGCGCGATCGACGGATTGTCGGAACGGGACAAAAAAATCATCGTACTACGGTATTTTCGGGATATGACGCAGAGCGAAGTGGCGGAGCGTATCGGCGTCAGCCAAGTCCAAGTATCGCGGATCGAAAGCAGGATCATCAAAGAATTTCGGCAAAAGTTGAGCGGTTAAACGCTCGCTATACGGTAACCGAGCGGAAAAAATCACTCCAAGTCGAGTGATTTTTTTAAAAGGCGGCGTTTTCGGTTTGCAAACGGAGAAAAATTTGTTATAATACAAGTATGCAATACGGTAGACGAAACGGAAAAACGGGATTTTTAGGCGTTCCCACGCCGGCGAAAGCGTCGGGCGCGGGGTATTCTTTTGCCGCCGTTTTGCCCGTGATTTTATCCGTGGCGTTTTTGGCTGCGGTTACGGCGTTCGGGTTGACGGACGACGGATACGAGAAAAAGGATTGGTTTTTATATTGCAGTTATTGCTTGCCGCAAATTGCCTTTTTGGCTGTTGCGGCTTGGTTTTTGTTCTATACGAAAACGCCCGTGAAAACGGTGGTAACAAAACAAAAATGCGCGCCGAAATATTTCTTGATCGCCGTATTGTTGCAGTTCGGCTTGGTGTGCTTGTCGGAGCTCAATTCGCTGTTCTTGAAATGCTTGGAAAACTTCGGTTACGAAGACGCCGGGATTACGCTTCCGTCGATGGACGGGTTCGGTTTTGTCGGCGTGCTGTTGGTGGTTGCGGTGTTGCCCGCCGTCATGGAAGAAGTCATGTTCCGCGGCGTGTTGCTTTCGGGTATGCGGTCTTGGAAAACTTGGGAAGCGGCGCTCGTTTGCGGCGCGTTGTTCTCGTTATACCACCAAAACCCCGCGCAAACGCTGTATCAGTTTTGTTGCGGCGCGGCGTTTGCTTGGGTGGCGATTCGATCGGGGAGTATTTTGCCGACGGTGCTGTCCCATTTTTTGAACAACGCCGCCATTTTAATTCTGACCAAGTGCGGAGTGGAGAGCTATCCAACGCCCGTCTATATCGCGGTGAACGTACTCTCCGCCATCTGCTTGATCGGCGTAGCCGTGTACCTGATTTTGACGGCGAAACGGGGGGGGACTCCTGAAACGCAGTCGGAAGAACGCGCGGTGGAGCGCAAACGGTTTTGGCAATGCGCGCTCGTCGGCGTCGTCGTTTGCGTAATCAGCTGGATCAGCGTTTTGGTTTCGGGATTGTAAGGGAGAGAGCGTATGCAAAAGATCTATTTCGTCGTAGTGGGAAAAATCAAGGAAAGTTTCTATCGGGAAGCGGTTGCCGAGTACGTCAAACGCCTGTCCCGTTTTGCAAAAATTGAAATTAAGGAATTGCCCGAAGCTACCGATCTTGAACGGGAAGCGGACGATATTTTGCAGGCTTGCAGGGGCTACGTCATCGCGCTTGCGGTCGAAGGAGAAAAGCTGTCGAGCGAGCGGCTTGCAAAGAAATTGCAAACGCTGACGGACGCGGGCAAAGAAGTGAGTTTCGTCATCGGGTCTTCGCACGGACTTGCGGAGCGCGTGAAAGCGGCGGCGGATTACAAATTGTCCTTTTCCGATATGACGTTTCCCCATCAACTCATGCGGGTGATCCTTGCCGAGCAGGTTTATCGGGCGTTTATGATCAACGCGGGCTCGACTTATCATAAATAAGCAGTCAACTTTTTTTTGCGTTCGGCGTATAATGCGTCGTGGATATTTTTCAAACGACGCGGGCGTTCTATGAACGGGCGACAACGGAAAAGACGGTGATTGGGAACAGTATGTTCGGTAGAGAACTGTACGCCGTGAAAGTCGGCGACGGCTCGCCTGTGGGGATCGCGCAGTACGCGATGCACGGTAGGGAGTTCATCACCGCAAAGCTCGCGATCGAGCAGTATCGAATCGGGGTAAAAAAGGGGAGCATGTGGTTTGTTCCGCTCGTCAATCCCGACGGGGCGTTGCTCAGCCAAGTTGGGTTGGAAACGGTGGAAAAGGAGCAAGATCGGGAGTTTTTGCTTGCGATTGGCGGCGGGAAGGATTTTTCGCTTTGGAAAGCCAACGGTCGCGGGGTAGATCTCAACGTCAACTTTGCCGCGGAGTGGGGAAAAGGCAGGAAAAACACGAGAATTGCGGGCGCGGAGAACTATATCGGGGAAAAGCCTTTTTCCGAATCGGAAACGCTCGCTTTGAAAAAATTCACGGAAAAAATTCGCCCCGATTATACGGTGAGTTATCATACGAAAGGGGAAGAAATCTATTGGTATTTTTATCAATCGATGCGTACCTGCCCCCGTGATAAGGGGCTTGCGTTGGCGCTTTCGGCGTCCACGGGGTATCCGCTGGCTTACGCGAAAGGCAGCGTGGGCGGGTATAAGGATTGGTGTATCAAGAAGTTTAAAATTCCTGCGTTTACGATCGAAGCGGGCGCGGACTTGTTCGAGCACCCGTTGCGGGATGACGGGCTAGAAAATATTTTGGAGCGGAATGCGTACGCTTTGTACGATCTTTCGATAGCGGTGGCAAAGAAATGAAAAGAAGAACGAGAGAAGAAAAATTTATGGACGAAGCGGTGAAATCCGCGAAAAAAGGACTTTCGGAAGGGGAAGTCCCGATCGGCGCGGTAATCGTTTACGAAAACAAAGTGGTGGCGCGCGGCTACAACCGACGGGCGAAATTGCAGCTTGCGTCGGCGCATGCGGAAATGATGGCGATCGACAAGGCTTGCAAAAAATTCCGTTCTTGGCGGCTTCCCGAAGGCTGCGAGCTGTTCGTTACGTTAGAACCCTGCCCGATGTGCATGGGCGCGGCGCTCAACGCGCGGGTGGACAAGCTGTATTTCGGCGCGTACGAGCAAAAGGGCAGATCGCTCACCGCCGCGCTTGCGGAAGCGAATTTGTTGAATCATAAAACGGAAGTCGTCGGGGGAGTCTCGGAAGAAAAATGCTCGGCGCTGCTCACCGATTTCTTCTCGTCGATGCGGCAAAAGCAAAAGGAAGAAAAGGAACGGAAAAAAGCGGAAGAAACTGCGGAGTAAAAAATTTCTCTACGAGAATTTAAAAAAACGCGGCGTATTCGGTTGACTTAATTTTTGAAAACGGGTATTATAATATTGTCGTTTGTAACAAGCCGTTGGCAAGGGACAAACGCAGGGGGAATGGAAACTTTACAATCGAAAAAATTCGGGTTCGTTTTGCGCGGGAAAGCGTTTTACGGACGCGGGTAAAAATATTCAAGGACGGTTACATATGATAACTCACGGTAATGAAATCAAGTTGTTCTCCGGTAACTCCAATACCGAGCTGGCAAAAGCGATCGCGAAAAAGCTCAATACCGAGCTGGGCGAGATCGAAGTCGGCACGTTTTCCGACGGCGAAATCAGCGTACATATCGCTGAAACGGTCCGCGGTAGAGACGTATTCATCATTCAGTCCACGTGTTCTCCCGTCAACGACAATCTGATGGAACTGCTCATCATGATCGACGCGGCAAAACGTGCTTCGGCTGGACGTATTACGGCGGTAATTCCCTATTTCGGGTATGCGCGTCAAGACAGAAAGGCGCGTTCGCGCGATCCCATCACGGCGAAGCTCGTGGCGAACCTTTTGACGAACGCAGGCGCAGACCGCGTATTGACGATGGATTTGCACGCAGACCAAATCCAAGGCTTCTTCGATATTCCCGTAGACAACCTGCTCGGCGGGCCTACGCTCTATAATTATTTCGCAAAACAAGGCGACATCGACGTAGTCGTTGCTCCCGACGTCGGCGCGGTGAAGCGTTCGAGAAAAGTAGCGGAAAAATTCGGTGTGCCCCTTGCGATCATTGACAAGCGCCGTCCCAAGGCGAACGTCATGGAAGTTATGAGCATTATCGGCGACGTTGCAGGCAAGAGATGTCTTATGATCGACGACATGGTCGATACGGCGGGTACGCTTTGCCAAGGCGCGCAAGCGATCAAGGACGCAGGCGCAACGGCGGTTTACGCAGGTTGTACGCACGCGATTTTGAGCGGTCCTGCAATCGAACGGATCAAGAACTCCGCGATCAACAAGTTCGTTATGCTTGATACCATTCATTTGCCCGACGAAAAGAAGTTGGACAAATTCGACGTTTTGTCCGTAGCGGACATCTTCGCGGCGGCAATCGAGAACGTATATCTCGATAAACCGATGTCGAAGCTTTACGACTAATCCACATTCGAAAGAAAAAACAAACGCAAATAAGAGCCGCCGCGTTACAGGGCGGCTCTTTTGTCCAAAGGGGTAGCTTATGTATTTGATCGTGGGATTGGGAAATCCCGACAAACAATACGAAAAAACGTTCCACAATATGGGCTATATCGCTGTCGGCGACGCGGCGGAAACGCTCGGCGCGAAGTTCAAGAAAAAGGAATGCGAAGCCATGGTCGCGGAAGCGTACGTCGGCGGGGAGAAGATCATTCTCGCCCGTCCGTTGACGTATATGAACAACTCGGGTCGCGCGGTAAAACAACTGATGTCGAAATATAAAATCGCCGAAGACAAACTGCTCGTGATCTACGACGATTACGACCTGCCCAAAGGCAAAGTCCGTATCCGCGCGAACGGCAGCGCCGGCACGCATAACGGAATGCGGAGTATCATCGGCGAAACGGGCTTGACGAATTTTGCGCGTATCCGTATCGGAATCCGCGATGAAGAAGTGAAAATTCCCATCATCAATTACGTGCTCGCCGAAGTGCAAAAAGCCGATTACGAACTGTTCGCTACGGCTTGTCAAAGAGCGGGTAGCGCGGCGGCGGAATTCGCCAAAGGCACGTCGATTGAAATGGTGATGACGAGATTTAACGGACTTTAATACAACGGGAATGAAAGAACACTTTTTTACGTTTGAACAAATCGGAGCGGAATACAGCTCCTACGCAGACGATCTCCGCCGCGGCACGCCCACGGCGGTTTTCGGCGTTTCCGACTCGCTCAAATACCTGCTTGCGGGGTTGACGCCCTATCCCGTCGTGTATATTACGGCGGATGGAGTTTCGGCGAAGAAAGCCGCGGAGAATATCGCGGCGTTATCGGGCAAACGTACGGAAGTTTTGGCGGCGAAAGACGAAGTCCTGCTCTATCGCAAAGCGCTCTCAAAAGACGCGCTTTTTAAACGCTTGAACGGGATTTACGCGCTGCAAACGGGCTGTCCTGTTATCACGGCGGAAATCGACGCGCTTTTGCAAATCTTCCCGAAAAAATTACCCGCCGTAACCTTTACGGAAGGGGAAGAATTCGATTTTACGACCCTTGCCGCACGGTTGACGGAAATGGGCTACGTCCGCTCGTTCGAAGTGGAAAGCAAGGGGGTATTCGCGCTCCGCGGCGATATTCTCGATCTGTATCCCGTCAATGCGGAAAATCCCGTCCGTATCGACTTTTTCGGGGATACGGTGGAGAAGATCAAGCCCTACGATCTCCATACGGGCGAACGACTCGCGGGGGTAACGCAAATTACCGTGCTTGCCGCGACGGATACCTTTGTTTCGGAAACCGATCGGTCGGGACTTGCGGAGCGTTTACAAGCTTCGGTCAAGCAATTTAAGACTTCGGAGTCGTATACCCGCGCGAGAGAGATCGCGGACGAATTGCTTTCCGATCCGAGCGGGGAGAACGCGTTTTTAGCGCCGATTTTGGAAAATTCGACGGACTTTTTCTTCGTCTTGCCCGAAAATGCCGTTTTGATCTTCGACGAAGGCAAAACGCTTTGGGATAAATTCAACGCGCTCTATCAAGAACACGAAGAACGGTTTCACCGCTTGCAGGAAGGCGGGGAAGCGTTCGATTTCAGCATTCGGCAATATACGGAGAAAGAAAAATTCCTTGCCGAGCTGTTGCGGGTTCGGCGGGTGGCGTTACAGACGTTCACAGGCAATCCGTTCTTTTTCCAACCCTTAAAAATTTATAATTTTTCGGCTACGCCGACAGCGAAATATTTGAACGGGCTGCCCGCGCTGTTGACGGATATCGCAAATTGGCGAAAGGGCGGGTATCGCGTATTGCTCTATTGCGGCAACTCCGCCCGCGCGGTGAAGATGGCGGAACAACTCGGTGAAGAATACATATCGACGGTAAAACTCCCCGAAACGCTGTCGGAGTTTTCGGGCGTGTGTATTTTGGACGAAACGCTCGACAAAGGCATGGTCTTGCACGAATGCAAGCTCGCCGTCGT
>JAFVRU010000150.1 GCA_017504065.1 Clostridia bacterium | reverse complement strand
GTAAACGGAAACTGTACGACGTAACGAGAAAATATTCCGGATTTTTCGGGAATATCCGCCGCGTATTGAAGCGAAATCTTTAAAAAGGAGAGAGCGGAATGCGACGGGTAGAAGAAGAATTCGAGCGACTTAACAACGTTTTGCAAGCGGATAAATCGGTCATGAGCGACGCGTGTAAAGCGCTCGTTTTACGGGATTTTGCTGAGAAATTCAACGAGTATTTCGATTTGATGGGCTTGCCGCGTATGGAGCTGAATTGCAAAAACGGGATTTATACGGTGGAGTTGTCTTTTCAAGCGGAACGGATTAAAAAGTTCAACGTTTTAAAGTAATCCACTATAATATAGCCTAACAAAAAATACGATATTTTACGAGAAAAAAGATGATAGCAGGAGAAAAAATTATGTCCAAAAGAAAATTTGTCATTGTAACCGATTCATCGTGCGATATGCCGCAGGAGTATTTACAGCAACACGAAATTGAAGTCGTCAATCTCGGCTTCACGATGGGGAACGTGAACTACGAAGGGGAATTCGGGGAAAAGATCTCGATTCAAGAGTTTTACGCGAAGCTGCGGGACGGGGCGATGCCGACGACCTATCAGGTAACGGCGGAAACGGCGAAAATGCATATCGAGCCCTATCTCAAAGACGGGAAAGACGTTTTGATTATCGCGTTTTCGGGCGCGCTTTCGGGAACGGCGGGTAGCTTTTTCGTCGCGGCGAAAGAGATGAAAGAAAAATATCCCGACCGTAAGATTTTGTCGGTGGATTCTCTTTGCGCGTCGATGGGGGAAGGATTGTTGCTCGATTACGTAATCCGTTATGCCGACGGCGGAGCGGAAATCGAAGAAGCGGCGAAGTACGCCGAAGATTTGAAACTGCATATTTGCCACGAATTTACCGTGGACAACCTGTTCCATTTAAAGCGCGGCGGACGGGTTTCGGGGGTTACGGCGGTCATCGGTACGATTTTGAAAATTAAGCCGTTAATGCACGTTAGCGACGAAGGAAAACTCGTGCCGATCGGCAAAGCAATGGGTAGAAAGAAATCCTTGAACGAGCTGGTGGAAGCGGTACTCGAAAAGAACGATATGTCGGAAGACGATCCAATCTTCATCAGTCATGGGGATTGTTTGGGCGACGTGGAATACGTCCAAAAAATTCTTTTGGAAAAATTCCCGAACAAACGCATCGTCGTCAACTACGTCGGCGCGGTCATCGGGGCGCACTCGGGCTGCGGAACGCTCGCGATCTTCTATAAAGGCAAACATCGTTAACGAAAAGGGCTGCACAGGCAGCCCTTTTAAAATGTTACAAAATGAGAGTGATTTTCTACACTTTGGATTGCTTTCGGGAAAAGAAAGGAGTATAATAAAAGAAAATCCATTGCACAAGGAGATTAGGAGAATGAAGAAAACGGCGTATGCAAACCATTGTCGGGCGTTGGTACCCGAAGGGTTGGTGCTTTTGGAAACGGACGGCGCGTTGCCCTTGAAAGAAAAGGAAAACGTAGCGGTATTCGGCAGGGGGCAGTTTGAGTATTTAAAGAGCGGTACGGGCTCGGGCGGACGGGTCAACTGCCCGTACGTAACGACGATCGCGGACGAGATTGAAAAAAGGGTAACGGTCGATCGGGAAGTTCGGGATTTTTACTACGAATACATACAAACGCATCCGTTCGATACGGGCGACGGTTGGATTCAACCGACGTCGCAGGCGCAGCCGAACTTGGACGAAGCGTTCGTAAAAGCGGTAGCCGCGCGTAACGAAAAGGCAATTTACGTGCTCTGTCGGGTATGCGGCGAAGGGGTGGACTGTAAGCCCGAAAAAGGGAATTGGTATCTTTCGGACGAAGAAGAACAGTCGATCGCCGCGCTGTGCAAGCATTTCAAGCACGTGATCGTTTTGGTTAACAGCGGGAACTTGATCGATATGAATTGGGTCAAGAAATACGGCGTCGGTACGGTGTTGTATATTTGGCAAGGCGGGCAGGAAGGCGGACTCGCCACGGTAGACGCACTCATGGGCGACGTAACGCCGAGCGGGAAATTGCCCGATACGATCCCGACGGAGATCGAATCGCATCCGTCGAACGATTGTTTCGGGGACGCGTTGGAAAATATACACAAAGAAGATATCTACGTCGGGTATCGGTATTTTGAAACGTTCGCAAGGGAGCAGGTCTTGTATCCGTTCGGGTTCGGGCGTAGCTATACGACGTTTGAAATGCAAACGCTGAAAGCGGAAAAGACGGCTACGACGGTGGAATTGACCGTTCGGGTCAAGAACGTTGGCGCGTTTTCGGGCAAAGAAGTTGCGCAGGTGTATTATTCCGCTCCGCAGGGTACGCTCGGTCGTCCCGCGCGGGAATTGATTGCGTTCCAAAAAACCGAAATGCTGCAACCGAACGAAGAAGTATTGCTCCGTTTTTCCATAGCGATTGCGGACATGGTGGCGTATGACGACAGCGGCAAGAGCGGGTATCCTTTCTCGTGGATCACAGAAGCGGGGGAATACGCCGTTTACGTCGGTTCGGACGTGCGTACGGCGGAAAAAGTTTGCGCGTTCCGTTTGGAAAAGACGGAGCTTGTCAAGGCTTGTAAACAAGCGCTTGCGCCCCAAAAAGCATTCGAAAAAATGACGACGAAGGACGGGAAAACCGTATGCTTCGAGCCCGCTACGTTGCGGCAGTACGATCTTGCGCAACGGATTGCAGAGAATATGCCCGCGGAGATCCCGTATACGGGCGATCGGGGTATTACGTTGCGGGACGTGGCGGCAGGAAAACAGGATTTGAAGGCGTTTATCGCGCAGTTCGACGACGACGCGCTCGGGTACATGGTGCTCGGGGAAGGCATGTCGAGCTTTAAAGCGCCGACGCCCGGCACGACGGGGTGTTTTGGCGGCTGTACGCCCGTATGGAACGAGAAAGGCGTGCCCGTTATCAGTACTTGCGACGGACCGAGCGGTTTGCGTTTGGAAAACCCTGCGAAAGTAACGTGTATTCCGTCGGGGTCGTTGCTGGCGTCCACTTGGAATCCGGAATTGTTTGAAGGCGTGTTCGGCGGGTTTGCGGAAGAAATGAAGCAATACTACGTAGACGTGATTTTAGCGCCGGGGATTAACATTCACCGTAGCCCGCTCGGCGGGAGAAATTTCGAATATTTCTCCGAAGATCCGTATTTGACGGGGCGTTGCGCGGCGAAGGTTGCGGAATATTTCACAAACAAGGGCGTGTACTGTACGTTGAAGCATTTCGCCGTCAATTCCCAAGAAATCGGTCGGCATGAAGAAAACGAAGTTTTGAGCGAACGCGCTTTGCGGGAAATCTATTTGAAACCGTTTGAGATCGCGGTAAAGAGCGGGTACGTATACTCGATTATGACGTCGTACAACCGCGTGAACGGACTCGCTACGGCAAGCAGTTACGATTTGACAACGACGATTTTGCGGGAAGAATGGGGCTATCAAGGCTTTGTGATGACCGATTGGTGGTCGCGTATGGACGACCCGAATAAGGGAACGCACGACGCGACGAACATTGCTTCGATGGTCAAGGCGCAAAACGACGTGTTTATGTTAACGCCCGACGCGGTGCAGTACGAATGCGATACGAAAGAAGCGTTGCAAAACGGATACTTGACGAGAGCGGAATTGCAACGCTGCGTGGAAAATCTTTTGAAGTTTACGCAAAAAACGGACGCGTTCCGCGCGAACCGTAAGGACAATTTAACGTCCGAACCGCTTGCAGGGGCTTTGGTTTTGGAAGCGGTGGCAAAGGAAAAACGCATGGAACTCCACTTGCCGAAAGAAGGGTATTATTGCTGCGAGCTCGTTTACCGTATCGACGGCGATCCATTGGCGCAAAAGAAACTCATTTTCTCTTTGGGTGAAACGCGCGATCCTTTGCTGTTCGTTGTCGGGAGTACGGAAGGCAAGCTCATGAAAAGACGTTTTCTTGGGTATTTGGAAGAACGTACGCTTGTACGGGTTATCGACGAGTATATCGTAGGGCTGAACGTTTACGAAAAAGTATAAAAACGATAAAACAATCCCCCGTCCGAAAAGTTCGGACGGGGGATTGTTGCTTTTAATCAAGTACGTCAATAACCGTTAAAATATCCTTATTTACCGTGAATTTGATCTCCTTTTCGCCAAACCGCATTCCGTAGACTCGCAAGGGATCGTCTTGGTAAGACGGTCGCGGGTCGTCGGCAAGACAATCCGTCAATCCCGCACGTTTATTTTGCGGGATTTTTTCGATAAGCTCTGCGGGGAAACACACTTCCAAACGGTGATGATTGACCGAATCGGCGTATCCACCGACGGCGTCGGGTCTACAATCGGTAGACGGCAAATAGGGCTTGATATCCACGACGGGTGTGCCGTCTAACAAGTCCGCGCCTTCCACGATCAAAACGTTGCCTTCGGTTTTGCGCTTCTCGATTCCGAGTAGTCTTACGCAGGATAATCCGATCGGATTGGGACGGAACGGGGAACGGCTCGCAAACACGCCGACCCGCGTATTCCCACCCAAGCGCGGCGGACGTACGGTCGCGCTCCATTCGCTTTGATGGGACTCGGAAAAATCAAAAAGAATCCAAATATGCGAAAACCCGTCGAGCGCCCGCAAGGCGTCGTCGTTGCGGTATTCGGGCAAAAAAACGATCTCGCTTTTTAAAGGCGTTCTACCGCTTTGGCGGGGAATCCCGAATTTCTCTTTAAAATCGCTGCGTACGTACGCGATTTGTTTGATTGAGAACAATTCTTGTGGCATATTTTCATTATACGCGTTTTCCCTGCCTTTGTCAAGCAAGGAATTCTTGGAAACGGTAAAAAAATGCTTGATAAAAACCGACGTTTATATTATAATATAAACGGCTTGAAAATGCGGCTTCAAATACGCCCGCTGCTCACAAAAATCGCGGTGAAATAAACGAATATGCATATTTTATGCAATTATACAGTTTATTCACAAAATATCCATAAATACCTTAAATATTTATAAATAAAGGGGATAAAATGGTTTGACAAAGCGAAAAAGCGGCTGTATAATATGTGTATAATTTGAATATAAATGCAAGAACGTCTTGCGAAAGGAGAAAAGTTATGGAAAAGAAAGACATTAAGAAGGTAG
>JAFVRU010000149.1 GCA_017504065.1 Clostridia bacterium | reverse complement strand
TTTCAAAGGAATATCCTGCGTCGTAACGACTGCGTGTTCGATCTTAATCGTTTGAATCTCCTGCCGTTTTTGCTTCTTGGGAGAACGTACTTTTCTATATCCCGACTTATCTTCGTCGAAATCTTCCACCGTCATACCTTGTTGACGAATCAGCGTACGCTTGGACAAAGGTTTCTTTTCCGTGTACGTCTTTTCGAACGTCTTTTTCTTCGCGGGCGCGGAGAAATTCTTTCCTTCCTTGACGGGAGTAATCGTCGGAGCAACGCTCATACCGCTTTGGGGACGAGCGGGGCGCGGAGCGCCCGTTGCGCTCGGTCTACCAGGCGTGAACGTTCTATCGCCTTGGGGACGGGGACGGTAAGTGCTCGAACCCGAAGTCGTATCTACGCCGGGTTTCGCCACGTATACGCCCTGTTCCTGACCGTTTTTGAAATATCTGGGCGCGCGCGGCGCAGCGGGCTTGGGTACGAACGTTCTTTGTTCTACCGCAGGCGCGGGCGTAGGCGCAGGCGCTTCCGTCTTTTCTTCCGCGGGAGCGGCTTGCGTTTCCGTTTCGGGAACGCTTTCTACGGGTTCTTCCGTCTTTTTACGCGTCGCGCGTTTTTTCGGTTTTTCTTCTTCTACGGGCGCTGCTTGTTCGGCTACAGGTTCTGCTTCCGCTTCCTTTTTCGCCGCCTTTTTCGCTTTCGCAGCTTTCTTTTCTTCTTCCGCAGCGATACGCGCGGCTTCTTCCGCCGCAAGACGCGCTTCTTCGGCAGCTCTTGCCGCTGCTTCCGCGGCTTCACGCTCCGCCTTTTCCGCTTCCATCAAAGCGAGTTTCTTTAAAATTTCCGAAATATTTTTTTCCGTGGACGAAAGACGTTTTTGCAGCCCGCCGAGCTTCTTATCGTCCAATAATCCCAATACTTTTTCGAGATTTTCGTATTTTTTTGCCATGAGTTCAGTTGTTTCCTCCCGAATAGAATTTAAATTGCGGTTCGCTGTCCACGACGGAAAGTATCGCCGACGCGAGTTGGTTGTCTGTGATTGCCGCGGCTTTCACGCCGGGACGATGCAAAATTTCGCCGAGCGTCCCTTCGCATACCGTAAGCAGCGGACAATCGAACTTCTCTTTTGCCTGTAATAAAATTTTCAAGGAACTTTTCCCAAGCTCCGCGTCGGAGACGAGCAGTTTGACGCCTTTTTGTTTCTTTTCGATGTTTTCCGCGCCGAACACAATCTTTCCCGCCCGAATACAAAACCCGAGATACGTTTCGATTTTACTTTTCGCCAAGGTCTTTCTCCCCGATCGTTTGATATACCGACGTAGCCACGTCCGCCGAGAACGCCTTGTGCAAAAGCCGTTTATCTTGCAACTTTTGCCGACAAGCTTCCGCGGAGCAAATATACGCGCCGCGCCCCGCCGCTTTACCCGTCGGGTCTACGCAGATATCGCCGTCCGCAGTCTTGACTACGCGTAACATTTCGCTTTTCGCTTTCATTTCACGACAAGCGATACACATCCGCAAAGGTACGGATTTTTTCTTCGCCATATTATTCTTGCTCCGTTTCCACGCCTTCCGCGAATTCGTCTTCCGTTTCCGCGTTTTCGATCTCTGCGAGCACTTCTTGCGCTTCGGGCGACGACGCGCTCTTCACGTCGATCTTCCAGCCCGTCAATCTTGCCGCAAGTCTTGCGTTTTGCCCGTCTCTACCGATCGCGAGCGAGAGTTTATCGTCAGGTACGATCGCCATCGCGCTGCGTTCCCCACGCGCCGTTACCGAAAGCACCGTCGCAGGCGACAACGCTTTGTAAATGAACGCCAAGGGATCTTCGTTCCAAAGAATAATATCGATCTTTTCCCCGCCGAGCTCTTCTACAACCGCATTCACACGCGCGCCACGGTTGCCCACGCAAGCGCCGACTGCGTCCACACGCGCGTCGTTGGAGAAAATCGCCATCTTCGTACGGTGTCCCGGTTCACGCGCGATCTCTTTGATTTCCACGAGCCCTTGCGCAATTTCAGGTACTTGTTCTTCAAACAGTTTCTTGACAAGCCCTTGCGCCGTACGAGATACGACGATTTGGGAATTTCTACCGTTGTTGCGTACCCGTTTTACGAACACCTTCATTCTGTCGCCGACGGCGTATCTTTCCGTCAATACGCGGTCCTGCGGGGGCATAACCCCTTCGATCTTTTTATCGCCGAGTTCCACGTATACGTTGCGTTCGTCGATCTTACGGATCACGCCTTCCATCAATTCCCCTTCTTTATCCGAGAATTCCGAGAACGTGTTGTCGCGTTCCGCTTCGTGCAATTTTTGCAAAATGACTTGTTTTGCCGTTTGCGCCGCGATCCGTCCGAAATTGTTGGGTACGAACGTATTCACGATCACGTCCCCGACCTGATATTCGGGATTGAGCTCCTGCGCTTCTTCCAAAGAAATTTCCTTGTCTTTATCCGTAACTTCTTCTACGACGTAACGGGTCGCGCTGAATTCGATGATTCCCTTTTCCGCGTCGAGCGTTACGGACACTTCCGCGCCGCCGTCGAACTGTTTCTTGTACGCGGACGCCAAAGCGTTTTCAAGCGTTGCGATGAACGCGTCTTCGCCGATCCCTTTTTCTCTCACCAAATCGGTAAGCGCCGCAAAAAATTCTTTGTTTTCCATGGTTATAATCTCCTATCCTTTTCGTATATTATTTTTCTGAACTTGATTTTTTATTTCAACAGCGCGTCAAAATCGATCGCTCTGCAAATTTTTGCAATTTTCGCCCGTTCGAGCTTCAACTCCCCGTTCGAAGTTTCGAGCGTTACGCAATGTTCGTCGAACGCTTTTAACGTCGCTTCGAACAGCTTCTTGCCCTGCATCGGCGCGAACAGTTTCACTTCCACCTTTTCGCCCAAGCGTTTCTGAAAATCTCGATCCGTTTTCAAGGGCCGATCCAGCCCCGGACTCGATACGTTGAGCGTATACGCCGCGCCGAACGTCGGGTCTACTTCGTCGAGTACGGGATCGATCGCGCGGTGGAATTTTTCGCACGTGTTTAAATCCACTCCGCTATCCGTATCGATATACACGGTGAGCGCGGGCGCTTTGCCCTGTTTGAACTCGATCTCTACGATCTCGATCTGCATCTCTTCCGCGATCGGTTGTAACGCGTCTTGGATTTCCTGCACGGATTTCACTTTCATAAATACCCCCGAATAAGCATATTGAGAGTGGCGCAAACCACTCTCAATACTCATTACTGAACTATTAAGTATCCTTATTATACCATGCTTTTTCCAATTTTGCAAGCGTTTGACGGCTTTTCGGAAATTTTTTTCCCGTTTTCCGCTCAGAAAGGCAAAGTTTTTCGCGCTTTTGCGAGCTCCGTAAACACTTTCGCGGTAACGCACGCGTCGTCGAACGCGCGGTGGTGATTGAACGTGAACCCGTAATAATCCGCCACCGTGTTGAGTTTATAGTTCGTCAACAGCCCCCGCAAAACTTCCTGCGCCAACGTCAGGGTATCGAACTGCTTTTTCTCGAACATATACCCATGCTGCTCGCCGTAGTACTGCACGAAACGGTAGTCGAACGTAACGTTATGCCCGACGAGAATTGCTCCGTCCGTGAATTTATAGAAATCGGCGATGACCTTTTCAATTTCGGGCGCGCCGACCAAATCCGCGTCGGTGATCCCCGTCAGCTTGACAATCTCATCGGAGAGTTTTTCGCTGCAAGCGACGAACGACGAAAACTTTTCCGTAATCTCGCCGTTGACCATTTTGACTGCGCCGATCTCGATGATCTTGTCCATTCTGCCCATCGCGGGATTGTTATTCAAACCCGTCGTTTCCAAGTCGAATACCACGAATACGTGATTTTTCAAATCGTCGGGCTTGTCCAAGCTGTCGAAAAACCCCGCTTGCGTGTAATCGACGTACGATTCGGGGAATACGGTATGATAGAACTTGGGCACAGGCTTGCCCTTTTTCGCTACGGGCACGAAATCTTCAGGCGGCGCGCCGTAATTGATTTTTGCCGCTTTAAAGGAAGTCGTTCCCTTATATTCTTCATTCGAGCCGATAATCATAATCCTATCCCCCGCTTTGAGCGCGCGGACTTTCTCGACCGTCGCTTTTTTTGGGAAATACGTCGTGCGCAGCGTGCCCGTTTCGTCCGTGATCGACACGGAAAACCGCGTCCGTTCGACGTCTTCACCCGTTTGCTCGTTGTGCTTGGTATACTTGATTTCTTCAATATACGTGATCCGTCCGCAAACGGCGTACGCGCCTTCGACGTTATAGCTATCGGCAAGATATACCGCCGTATCTACGAGCTCGTCCATGCCGTCGATTTTTTGATAGTTACAAATGGGAAACCGCCGAATTTCCACCGCGATCGCTTCTTCCTGATCTTCGGGAAGTTCTTCCAACAACGAAGCGTCGGGAGCGGCTTTTTCCACGAGTTTGACGTTCCCGTAAAACGAGCCGCAAAAGACGCTCGACAAATACCTGCTTATCTCGTCAAGAATATTTCCCGCTTGGAAAAGGGACTGTTCGCCCGACGCGATTTTGACGTAAAAATTCGCTCCGCTTGAAAGCATTTCCACTTCGATCCCGTCTTCGTCCAAGAATGCGGAAGCCGCGGGAAACGCGCGTTTGATATACCCGTAAATTTGTTCTTTTAACGTGTCTTGATCGGGTACGCGCTTGATGATTTTTACGCGTGCGGAAAACCCGTCGGGTAAGTATTTCTCGCAAATCTCCCAAACTTCCGCTTCTTCCCGCGCCGAATACGTCTTGTCCGTGATCAGCGTAAACTCCGCCGAACTTTCCCGCTTGGACACCGTGATTCCGCGTAAAATCGCGTTTTTTAATCCGCTCAAAGCGCGAATTTCCGTTAAATATTCTTCAACTCTGTTCGCCATCTAACAATAACCTTATCTCTTTGAAAAATTCCTTTTCCGCGTCCTGCGCGTCCACTTTTTTATACGGCGCGCCCTTTTTAAACAGCAAGCAAGAACCTACCCCGCCCGCAATCCCGAGATCGGCGTCTTTCGCTTCCCCCGGTCCGTTGACTACGCAGCCCATTACCGCGATTTTCGCGCGTTTTTTGTACGGGCGCACGAACTCCGTTACCTTGCTTGCAAGCGACATACTCTCCCAAGCACAACGCCCGCAAGTCGGGCATGCCACGACTTCCACGAACTCCTTTTCCAAACCGCAAGCGCGTAGAATGTTTTGCGCCGCGTACACTTCTTTTACGGGATCGTCCGTGAGCGAAACGCGGATCGTATCCCCGATTCCGTTTAAGAGCAAGCTGCCGATCCCGACCGCACTCTTAACAATGCCCGCTTCCGTCGTACCCGCTTCGGTTACGCCGACGTGCAGGGGATAGTCCGTCATCGTGGAAAGCAGCGTATACGCTTTCACCGTCAACGGTACGTCCGAAGCCTTGACCGAGATCACGATATCTTCCACGCCGTAGCGTTCCAAAATCCCCACGTTATAGAGCGCGCTTTCGACGAGCGCACGTTCGCTCCTGCCGTATTTTTCAAGAAAGTTTTTTTCGATACTGCCCGTATTCGCGCCAACTCGGACAGGGATATGATGACGTTTGATACAATCGGCTACGTAACGGATTTCCTTTTCCCCGCCGATATTCCCGGGGTTAATCCGTATTTTTTGCGCGCCGCTTTCCATCGCTTTCACCGCCAGCTCGGGTGAGAAATGAATATCCGCCACCAACGGCAAACGAATGGAGTCTACAACGGCTTTGACCGCGAGCGCGTCCTGTTCGTCGGCTACGGCAACGCGGACGATCTCGCAACCCGCCTGCTCTAAAGCTCGAATTTGCGCCACCGTCCTTTCCACGTCCGACGTTTTCGTCGTCGTCATCGATTGAATTTTTACGCTTGCGCCGCCGCCGAGCTCCACGCCGCCGACGGTTACTCGCCTAGTCGTTTTCATCACGCTCATTTCCCCGATTTATCCGCTTTCATCATTTGTTTGAGTTCGGACATAAACGACGAAAGGTCTTTAAACGAGCGGTACACGGAAGCGTAACGCACGTACGCGACTTCGTCTACCTTTTTCAACCGTTCCATTACCATATCCCCGATCTCTTTCGTCGTAATTTCGCTTTCCATGCTATTGTAGACTTGCTTGGAAATATCCGCAACCACGTCGTCGATCACCGACATCGGCACAGGCCGTTTTTCGCAGGATTTGATGATCCCGTTACGAATTTTTTCCGCATTGAACGACTGCCGAGTCCCGTTGTTCTTGACCACCAAAACGGGCGTAACTTCGATCGTTTCATACGTCGTGAACCGTCTACCGCAGCCGATACATTCCCGACGGCGACGGATCGTTCTGTCGTCGTCTGCCGAGCGGGAGTCCACCACTTTGCTTTCCGTACAATCACAATACAAACACTTCATTGTTTCTTCCCCTTTCTTTGCCGAATTTCCATAACTTCTTTTTCATACCCACGCCCGTTCGGCACGTAATACACCTTGTCTTTGAGCGCGTCGGGCAAGTATTGCTGTTCCACGTACCCGCCGTAGTTGTGCGGATATTTATATTCTCTGCCCTTCGCCTTGTCTTCCTTGCTACCAAAACTCGTATCCCGCAAATAGGGCGGAACGTGATCGTCGCGCACTTCCCGCGCGTCCCGTTGCGCCGCGTGAAACGCTTCCACAACCGAGTTGCTCTTTTCCGCTTCGCATACGTATACAATGGCTTCGGACAACGGAATCATCGCTTCGGGATACCCGATCTTTTCGAGCGCGTACATCGCCGAAGTCGCGATCTGCAACGCCCGCGGGTCTGCCATACCCACGTCTTCCGCGGAATGCACGACGAGCCGCCGCGCCACGAGCATAGGGTCGCACCCGCCTTCGATCAGCCGCATCGCGTAATACAACGCCGCGTTCGCGTCGCTGCCCCGCAAAGACTTACAAAACGCCGATAAGAAATCGTAATACGCGTCTTCATTATATGACAACGCTTTTCTTTGAATGGACTGTTCCGCGTCGGAAAGCCGAATTCGGATATTCCCGTTTTCGTCGGGCTCGGTGGTCAGCGCCGCGAGCTCCAACGCGTTATATGCCGAGCGCAAATCCCCGCCCGCCATGCGCGCGATGTGCGCCAAAGCGTCGGCGTCCGCCACGACGTTGCGTTTGCCCAAGCCCTTGTGTCGGCTTTTAATCGCCTTTTCCAAAGCTTCGGTAATGTCCGCTTCCGTCAGGCGTTTGAACTCGAATACGCGGCAACGGGATACGATTGCGGGCGTCATCGACGCGTACGGATTTTCCGTCGTCGAGCCGATGAAAATGATCGTACCCTGCTCGATCGCAGGCAACAGCGAATCACTTTGCGTTTTATTGAACCGATGACATTCGTCGAGTAATAAGTACGTACGTTTGCCGTAGAGTTTCAAATTCTCCCGCGCGGTTTCCACGGCTTTTTTGACGTCCGCAACCCCTGCATTGACGGCGTTGAGTTTGATAAACTCCCCGTTCGTACGCAAGGCGATGATGTTGGCGAGCGTGGTTTTTCCGCAGCCCGGCGGCCCCCAAAAAATGCAACTGCCCAAGCGGTCGGTCGCGATTGCGCGGCGCAGCAGCGAACCGTCCGCGACGATATGTTTTTGTCCGATGAACTCGTCCAAAGAATTCGCGCGCATACGTTCCGCAAGCGGTTTCGCCGTTTCTTCGTTGTTGTTAAAATCAAATAAATCCATAATCCGTCCGTAAGCTGAAAGTCTGTTTAGTCTTTACAATACGCGCCGAGCAATTTACACTCCAACGTATTGGCGCGGATCTCCGTCAAAAGCGCTTGTACTTCGGCGGAAGCGATATCGCAATCCGCTTCGATAAAGAAACGGTATTCCCCGGGTTGATTGCGTACGGGTCTACTTTCGATCTTGGTCATATTGATCCCGTATTTTTCGATCACCGCCAACAGCTTCAAAAGACTGCCCGGTCGGTGCGGACAAACGGTCGAGAAGAATACCCGTTCGCTCGATTTCGGCAATACGCTCTCCCCTTTCTTGATCAAAAGGAAATGGGTGAAATTGTTCTTTTCGTCCGCAATGCTTTCTTCGCTCATCACGAACCCGCTGCGCAAATTCCCCGTATGCGCGCCAACGATCGCCGCGCTCTTGCCCGTGTCGTCTTCCGTAGCGCGGGAAAGCCCGAACCCCGTCGATTCCGCGTCCCGAAGCGAAGCAAACGGCATCTCTTTCATCAAGAACTGCGCGCATTGATCAAGCGCTTGGCGGTGTGAGTACACCCGTCCGATTTCCGAGAGTTTTACCCCCGCTTTATACACCAAGCGGTGGTCGATTTGCACGACTTTTTCCTTGATCGCGTATAAATCGGCGGACGATTGCAACAAGTCTAAATTTTGCAAGACGCCGCCTTGCAAACTGTTTTCAATGGGTACTGCCGCAGCGTCCACTCTGCCGCTTGCTACGGCGTTGAACACTTCGGCAAAATTGCGGAAAGGCACGCATTCGTCCCAATTCCCCGCAACGGTTTCACCCGTCGTTTCCGTTTTCAAAAATTCCTTTGCCGCCAAATGCGAATAACTGCCTTCCGGCCCTAAAAACGCAATTTTCATAACTTTATTCCGCCTTTTATACTTGTTCCGCGATCACGCAAAGCAACCGCTCGGTATCTTCCCAACCCAAACAAGGATCGGTGATGGATTTGCCGAATACGTCGTCGTGTTTTTGACTGCCTTCGACAAGAAAGCTCTCGATCATAAACCCTTTGACGATCTTTTTAAACGCTTTGTCGAACCGACGGTTTTGCATGACTTCTTCCGCTATACGGATTTGTTGACGGAATTGCTTGCCAGAGTTGGAATGGTTGCAATCGATGATGATTGCGGGATTTTCCAAATTACTGCCGCGGTACATTTCTTCGAGCTGCATAACCGTTTCATAGTGGAAATTGGGGATATCCGCCCCCGAGCCGTCCACACCGCCACGCAAAATCGCGTGCGCGTACGGGTTACCGTCCGAGCTCACCTGATAGTTACGGTATTTAAAAATTTGCGGGCTTTGCGCTGCGAAAATGGAATTGACGAGCGCCAAAATATTCCCGCTCATCGGGTTTTTCATACCAACGGGCGCGTCGATTCCGCTCGCTACTTGGCGGTGGAGTTGGTCTTCCACGCTCCGCGCGCCGACTGCGTGATAGGAGAGCAAATCTTCTACGTACGCCGTATTTTCGGGATAGAGCATTTCGTCCGCGGACGTCAAACCCGATTCGTTCATCGCCGCAAGGTGCAGGGCGCGAATGCTCCGAATCCCCCGCGCGATGTCCGCCGCGCCTTCGGGATCGGGCTGTACGAACATGCCCTTATACCCCACCCCTTTCGTGCGGGGTTTGTTGGTGTAAATGCGGGGCACGATCACGAGCTTGTCCTTGAGCTTTTCATTGAGTTTGCCAAGCCGCGCGATATATTCGAGCGTGGGCGCAGGTTCGTGCGCGGAGCACGGTCCAACCACCACGAGCATTTTGTCGTTTCTGCCCGCGATCACGTCGCGAATTTCTCTATCGCGTTCCTTCTTGATTTGTTTGAGTGCCGACGTCATCGGCGATTCCGAAATAAATTCTTCGGGTTCAGGGATAAAATATTGTTTTTCCAACATTGCCTATTCCTTCCTTTGTTTTATCCTGTATCCGTCTATCCGTTTATTCTTTTAACCTTTTAGGCTTTGTATATATGCTTTGACGTCTTGCGACACGTATTCGTCGATCGGCGTACCGAATTGCAAACTGTTCCGAACCATGGACGAGCTAACGTGCAATAGTTCCTGCGGGCAAGGCAAGTACACCGCCACAAGCTCGGGGTCTAATTTCTTGCTCGCGTAAAAGTTCGCGTTTTCATAATCTAAATCCACGCCGTTCCGAATACCGCGGACGTAAAATTCCGTCCGTTCTTGCTGCAACAGCTCCGCAACCGTGCCTGAAAATTCGATGATCCGTACGCTGGAAAGCTCCGCGTAATCCAGCGCGAGCATTTGCTTTCTTTGCTCGACCGTAAAACAGGGAGTTTTCGCAGGATTCACCAAGACGGCGACCACCACTTCGTCAAAGAGCTTCACGCAGTCTTTGACCAACGCTTTATGCCCCAGCGTCGGCGGGTCAAACGTACCCGCAAACACGCATTTTTTCTTATTTTCCATTGCCGTCAACTCCTTTTAAAAAAGGTAAGATAGGTCTTGCCGTATTTCCGTTCGTCGTATTTTTCCAAGCCGTCGATTTCGCCTACAAAGGGTCTGTCCCGTTCGTAAACGGCAATCCCGTTTTCCGTCAAAAGCCCCTTCTTCGAGATGGTAGCAAGCGCTTTTTCGCCGTAATCAAACCGATAGGGCGGGTCGAGAAAAATCAAATCGAATTGCCCGCGTAGCGTATCCAAACACGCGCCGTAGTCGAGCGAGCTCACCTTGGCTTCCGCGCCGTTCACGGGGATTTTCAAAGCCGTCAAATTCTTCTTTAAAATCGCCACGCTGTCCTTGGAAACGTCGTTGAATACGACTTCCCTTGCTCCGCGCGACAAACACTCCAAGCCCAACGCGCCGCTGCCCGAAAACAAATCCAAGACCCGCGCGCTATGCAGCTTCAAAGCCAAAATATTGAACAGAGATTCCTTGACCCGATCGGACGTCGGCCGAACGGCTTCGCCCGCAAACTCGGAAAGCACTCTGCTTCTGTATTTTCCACCGATAATGCGCACTTATCCCGCTCCCCTTCTTATTTGCGTTTGCGGGGTTTCGTACCCGGCAAACCGCCGTAATTGATCTTCCGTTCGCGGGTGGCTTCCGCTTGCGCGTTGCGTTGTGCGATCATTTGCTCTCTCAAACGCTTGCTACGACGCGCGTACGCGCCGCCGATATAACAAAATCCCGAAATAAGCAACGGGAACAACCCGAACAGACAGGAAACGAAATAGCTTACGTATGTGCCTGTAACGTTCATGTAATAGAAGGGCAAAATCGACCAGCCCGACAGGAAAAAGGATACCAAAACGGTAATACTCAACGCGCCCGTGTCCATTTTCTCGCCGATCGACGATTGATTGCAACCGAAGATGATTCCGAATACAATCGGGAAAATCGCGATGAACGCGCCGATTGCGAATCCTTTCCAAACGCGGTATTCTTTCGCTTCTTTATGCGTCGAAATCCGATACCCGCCTTCGTCGCCGTATTTTTCCGCCGTCAAACGTTTTACGTTCCCCGAAACGAGCATTTCGTATTGGTTTCCGCCAAAGCCCCACGATACCAAAGCGTGGTAGAGAAACGCCGCAACGCAGCACACGATCGTCCACATGAGTTTTTTACTGTTCCATACGATCGTTTCCCCTTTCAACGTCAGCATCAACAAAATCGTGCCCGCGCAAAAGTACATAAACATAGCGGGAAGCGCCGCTTTAAACAGCTCCCATACATGTCTACCGAATTTCTTCATCTTTTTCGTTACGTTGTTCATATCCGTATTTTTCTCCTACGTATTGTATTCCGAACGTTTGTCCGTTCGGTGCTTTTCCTTTATTCGTATACGAATTCCGCCCGCCGCGTCGCCGCGCACAAAACTTCGTATGCAATCGTTCCCGTTTGCGCCGCCGTAGCCGCCGCGTCCGTCATGACGGGCACGAGCCCGCCCCGCTCCGCTATGCCTTTGCGGATACACGCGTCCATGCACAAATTATTCGCGAGCTTCGTCCAACCGTCAACTCCGTTTTCCCGCCGCCGCAAAAATCCGTCCGCATAGCCGAAACGGCAAACGTGCACGTTTGCGCATTCCGCCAATTCCCGCTTTGAAAGCGTGCTCCCGTAGCCTACGCCGCCGTACTCGATTTTCCGATTTACAACCGTCGTCGCGTACACGGTCATGGCTTTTTGCAAATTTAAGGCTTCGCCCCGCTGAAGCGCGCTCCCCGAAATTCCGCTCGGTAAATACCCGTATAATCCGAGCCCGATCCGCACGCCGTCGAAGTGAAACGCCTTGCCAAGCAACGCCCCAAACGTCGCGCTCAAATGGCAAACCGCGTTAGGAAAACTCCGTTTGCAAACCGCTTGCATTTGCAAAAAACGCAGCCGTTGCGCATCGGCGCTTTGCACGTCCGAGCCGTAGAGATGGGAATACAAACCCTGCACCCGCACGAACGGGTTGTCGCGCAAAAACGCGCAGACGGTTTTCAGTTCGGCAAGCTCCATTCCGTAACGGTTCATGCCCGTATTTCCTTTCAAATGCGCCCGCGCCGTCAAACGGTATTTTTCGCAAACGCCGACAAGCAGCTTCGCCGTCCAAAGATCGGGCACGCAAACGGAAAACCCGTTCTCCGCCAATGCGAGCGCTTCCCCTGCGTTCACGGGCGGCGTGAGCACCAAAATCTCCTTACCGCAAGCCGCGGCGCGAATTTCCAACGCTTCGTCGATGAGCGCAACGGCAAACCCGTCCGCTATGCTCTCCAAAGCGTTGACGACTTCTTCCGCTCCGTGTCCGTAGGCGTTGGCTTTGACCACCGCATACAGCCGTTTGCCCGTCAAGGCTTGAAATTTCTCGGCGTTTTGCCGAATATGTTGTAAACAAATCTTCGCTTGAACTTTTTGCACGTTGTATCGTATGCAACCGCTACGAAAAACGTGCCGATTTTACGAGCCGAATATCAACCGATGACAGTTGTCGCACTCGATCGTGCCGCCGCCCGTCAGCTTATTCCGAGCTGCGAGCGGGGGTTCCATACTGCAATAGGGACAACGATTGCCCGTCAATTCGCCCACGACGGGGAAAATCCGCTCCTTCCGTTTGGTTTGATAGACTTCCATCATCGCCGCGGGAACGTCGCTCGCCAAGCCCGAAAGCTCCGCTTCGATCTCCTTGCGTTCGGCGTCGCGAGCCGTCTTGACCGCCTTATATTTTTCGGAAACTTCCCCGTATTGTTTTTGCGCGGAAATGACTTGTTTCTTGAGCTTTTGATACTCCGCGTCCGTCGCCTTGATGTTTTCCGTCAACGCGTTCAAATCCGCTTTGATCTTCTTCAACTGATCGACGATAGATTGCGCTTTCTTTTGATAGAAAGAAATGTCCGCGCCGCCCTTGATCAATTCTTCCAAATGATCGAATTCTTTCAAATTTTCTTCCGTTTCCAAATACTTTTTCGTCAATTCTACCGCTTCCGTTTTCAATGCGGTCGCTTTGACTTCCAAAGAATCCAACTTTTCAGGCGCGCCTTCTAAGAATTTCTTGATCTTCACGTATTCCTTGCGTTCTTCCGAGCCCGCAAGTTCCCGTTCCAGCTTGTACAACTTCTGGTCGACTTCCTGATACTTCAAAATAGCTTGTAATTGTGACATATCCTAACTCCTTACCGTCAAAGCAGCGCGTAATCCGTGTGATAGAAGCACGGAATTTCCACCTGCCGACGAATTTTTTCATAAAATTTTTCAAATCCATAATTCTCGGACGCGTAATGGGTGAGCGTAATCACCGCCAACCCCGATTCCCGAGCCAAAGTCAATACGTGGTGTTTAAAATCGGACGAAACGATCGCGTTTGCGCCCTGCCGTTTCGCGAACAGTACCGACGCTTCGTCCGCGCCGCCGCCGCAAAAACTCGCTACCCGCATAACCGTTTCCACGCCGTTTGCGTATACGCTTACCCGATCGGTCGAAAAGGTCTTTTTCATGTTCTCCGCGAGCGTTTTCAATGCGATTCGCGGAACGTCGTAAGCTCTGCCGTACCCGCCTGCGGATACCGAATGTAAAATTTCCGCTTTCCCCGCGCCGTCGTTCGAACCCGCCGAACGCATAATCCCTTGCATCAGACTTTCGTCCGTGCCGCCGTCCGCCAAGTCCAAATTCAAGTGCATGGAAATCACCGAAATCCCGTTTCGCAAGCATTTCACGAGCTTTTTTCCCGTCATACTTTCGTCGTCATAGCGCGCGTTTGCGAGCTTTCCGTAAATCGCGGGATGGTGGGTAACGATCAAATTCGCACCCGCGGCAATCGCCGCGTCTACCGCTTCCAAGCTCCAATCCAAAGAGAACAAAACGCCTTGAATTTCTTCGCCCGCGTCGAGCAAGATCCCGCTGTTGTCGTACCAATCGGGATTTTGACAAATCTCGTCGCTCAACCGTTTGGGAGCGATCGCGTCCGCAATTTTGTAAATTTCACTTAATTGCACCGTTCAATACCCCTTCTAATTTTTTCTTGCGCGTTTCCAATTCCGCCCGACTTTCCGCTTGCAGATCGGGAAACGCCAAATACCCGATCGCGTTTTTCAGTTGCTTTTCCGTACGTGCGACAAACGCTTTCGGCATCGTTTGTAAATTCTCCCGACCGAATTCATATTCCGCTTCGGAATACGCGGGCGTCGTATGCGTTTTGTCCTCTCTACCGCCGCAAATCACGTCGTAGAACTTGCCGTCCTGAAAGGTGAAATCCCGTTCGATATACCCGCCGTTTTCGAGCAAATACCGCCGCAATTTCTCCGCGTCGTGCATGGGTTGCAACACAAACCGCAACGGCATGAACCCGTACGTTTTATCGGAGAGTATGGACACCATTTCACTACCGCCCATGCCCGCAATCAGGACTTGCTCCGTGTCCGACGGCACGCCGTAAAACCCGTCGCCGAGTACCGCCACCGCCCTGCCACTTGCCACGTATTCCCAAAGCAGCGTTTCCGCTTTTTGCAAACTGCCCTTGCTGATATCCGAAAGAATGGCTTTCTCGCAAAGCCCGTTTTTCAGCATATACTCCGAACAGTAACCGTGATCACAGCCCACGTCCGCGAACGTCTTCGACTCCGTCAACAGCGAGCAAAGCGTATCAATCCGTTTTCCGTAGCCCATTATTCGAGAAAATCTTTGAGTTTCTTGCTACGCGACGGGTGGCGGAGTTTACGGAGCGCTTTCGCTTCGATCTGACGGATACGTTCTCTCGTAACGTTGAACTCCCTACCGACTTCTTCGAGCGTACGGGGTTTTCCGTCGTCGATTCCATAGCGGAGACGGAGCACTTTTTCTTCGCGCGGCGTCAGGGTATCGAGCACGCCGAGAAGCTGTTCCTTGAGCATCGTATCCGCAACCGATTCGCCCGGCGTTTTGGTTTTTACGTCTTCGATAAAGTCGCCCAAGTGGCTGTCTTCTTCTTCCCCGATCGGCGTTTCCAACGAAACGGGGTCTTGCGCGATCTTTTGAATTTCCCGAACCCGATCTTCCGTTACTCCCATTTTTTCCGCAATTTCTGCGGGCGTGGGTTCACGGCCGAATTCCTGTAACAACACGCGTTGTACCCGCGTGAGTTTGTTAATCGTTTCGACCATGTGCACGGGAATACGAATGGTACGCGCCTGATCGGCGATTGCGCGAGTGATCGATTGACGAATCCACCACGTTGCGTACGTAGAGAACTTAAACCCTTTTTGGTAATCGAATTTCTCCACCGCTTTCATCAAGCCCAAGTTCCCTTCCTGAATCAAGTCGAGAAAGAGCATACCCTGTCCGACGTAACGTTTCGCAATCGAAACGACAAGCCGCAAGTTGGCTTCGGACAAACGTTTTTTCGCGGCTTCGTCTTCTTCCTGCATACGCTTTGCAAGATCGACTTCTTCGTCCGCGGAAAGCAAAGGCACTCTACCGATGTCTTTTAAATACATCTTGACGGGATCGTCTAAACCAATGTCCGACAAAGCCTGTTCAAAGAGCTCCTTATCCCGTTGGTCTTCGTCAACGATTTGAATTCCCGCTTCTCCAAGCGATTTATACACGTAATCGATTTGGTTCGCGTTCGTGTCGTATTTCTCCATAATATCGCAGAGCGCGTTGGTCGAAATACTCCCTTTCTTGCCGTAGTTGTTGATGATCCCTGCCAAAATTTCATTCAGTTTTTGCTCGGATACGTTCATCTTTTTATCCTCCGTTTATATCCAAAAACAGTTCCCTGTTCTTCCTTTCGTTTATTTGCGTTTTAACGCATTGAGCTGTTTGATAATTTCGTTGATTTGCTTCGCGATTTCTTTCCGCGTAGCTTCGTCTTGAGTGCGGTTGAACTCGCTATTGAGCGCCGTCATTTTCGCGTTGAGCGCGTCCCGCTCCAACGTTTTCGCGCTGTCTTTGAAAAAACGTTCCGCTTTCTCACCCGTCAACTTGTCGCCGTAGTTCAAATCGAGAATCTCGTTGAGTTCGTTATCGTTTTCGGGTAGCAATTCAAACAGCTCGCTCGGACGAATCCTTTCGCTAGCGCGTTCCCGTTCGAGTATATACTCCCGCACGGTGTTATGCGTTTCGTCTGCAAGCGTCAATCCGCTCACGTCGTAGTCTTTCGCGTACTCCGCGGAAAACAGCTTCGCCGCCAAAATAAATCGGATCGCCTTTTTTTGCTTGTCCGCGCCCGCCGCCGTTTCCGCGAGTTTTTCTTTGGGCAAAATCATTTCCGCTGTTTTTTCCTTGGGCACGTTCCGCATATCCCGTTCCAAGGCTTGGAAGGTAATCCCCGTTTTTTTCGAAAGCTTTCGGGTGAGTTCTTCCTTGACCGCTTCGCTTTCTTCTTCCGAAACGATTTTTACGGCTTCCGCCACAAACCGACGTTTTTCTTCCGTTTTCGAGAGATTGTACTTCCGCTCCAAAGCGTGAATTTTATAATCGACAAGCGGCATCGCCGCGTCCAAACATTTTTGATACTCGGCAGCGCCCTGTTTGACTACGTCGTCGGGATCGAGCCCGTCGGGCATGGGTACGACGCGTACGTTCAAATGCTCGTCGTTTAAAATTTCCAAGCCGCGCAAATCGGCTTTTTGTCCAGCGAAATCCCCGTCGTAACTAATCAAAACGTTTTCCGAATACCGCTTGACGAGCCGAGCCTGTTCTTTGGTCAGCGAAGTGCCCATCGACGCCACGACGTTCTTAAATCCCGCTTGGTATAAGGAAATCGTGTCCATATACCCTTCGACGATGATCACTTCCTTGATCGGCTGCTCGCGTTTGAGCTTCTTCAAAAGGTTAATATTATACAGCGTTTTGCTCTTATTGAACAATAGCGTTTCTTTCGTGTTCTTGTATTTCGCAAAATCGGATTTTTCGAGCAAACGTCCGCCGAATGCCACGACTTCGTCAAACGCGTTGATAATCGGGAAAATCAACCGCCCCGCTTGTCCGTCCACGAGCTTCCCGTTCTTGCTTTCCGTAACCACGCCGCTATCCAAAAGGTCTTGGCGGTGATAACCCTTATCCTGTAAATATTCGGGCAACGAGAAGAAGTCGAGCGACGCGCCGAGTCCGAATTTTTTCACCGTAGTCGGCGACATTTTGCGGTTTGCGATGTACTGCAAATGCGGTTCGGCTTGCCGATCGCCGCTATATAAGTTAGACAAATAAAACCTTGCCGAATCTAGCATAATCGAAGCGAGCGCGTCCCGTTTCTTTTTGAGTAGAGCCGCTTGCTCGGTATCGAAATTGCTTTCGGGAACGGGCATTTTCGCCCGTGCCGCCAAAATCCGTACCGCGCCCATAAAGTCGGTGGACTCTATTTCCTGCACAAATCGAACGACGTCGCCCGAAACTCCGCACCCGAAACAATGGTAAAACTGTTCGGCTTCGTTGACTGCAAACGACGGAGTTTTTTCGTGATGAAAGGGACAACAAGCCCAATGCGTATTCCCTTTCCGATCGAGAGAGACGTAGCCGCTGATGACTTCGATGATATCGTTCTTTTGTTTGAGCGCGCGCATAAATTCGGGATCGAATCCTTTTCCGCTCACGAGAGTACACCCCCAATCGAAAACGTAGACGGAATGAACAGGCTTTCGAATACGCTGATCGCATACCGATCGGTCATGCCCGAAAGATAGTCGCATACCACCCTTTCTTTTTCGTAATTTTCCAACAGTCCATAATACGGCGCGGGCAATTTTTCTACGTTGGTCTTGAAATACGCAAACATTTGCGTGAGCATACGCTCCGAACGCTCCTGAATGGATTTGTTCGCAACTTCGTAAACCCGCTCGAACATGAATTTACGTAAATCGTTCGTCGCCTGCATGACTTCGTCCGACATGCGCACGTACGGTTTTCCGTAGGAGTTGCGGTAAATATCCGTAATCGCCGTGTTGATCCGTTCCTTGGTTTCTCTACCGAGCACTTGCACGAGCCGTTTGGGCAGCTCGTCCGCTTTCAAAATTCCCGCGCGGATCGCGTCTTCGATATCGTGATTGATGTACGCGATTCGGTCGGCAATCGAAACGGCTTCCCCTTCCAGCGTCATGGGTTTGCCCGTGCTCTTGTGATTGAGTATTCCGTCCCGCACTTCGACCGTCAAATTCAAGCCCCTGCCGCCCTTTTCGATGACGTCGACAACGCGCAGGGATTGTTCGTTATGCAAAAAGCCTTTTTCGGCGAGCTTGGCGAGCACGCGTTCCCCCACGTGCCCAAACGGAGTATGTCCCAAGTCATGCCCCAACGCAATCGCTTCCGCAAGGTCTTCGTTTAAAGCGAGCGAACGCGCGATCGAGCGCGCGATCTGCGACACGTCCAAGGTATGCGTTAAACGGGTGATATAATGATCCCCTTCAGGCGCGAAAAAGACTTGCGTTTTGTTCTTCAATCGCTTGAAAGAATTGCTGTAAATAATTCTATCACGATCGCGTTGGAAATCGGTGCGGAATTCGCAACGTTTTTCTTCCCGCGCTCTGCCTTGCGTATCCGCGGATTTCATGGCGTACGGCGAGAAATATTCTTCTTCCCGCGCGTAAATGCAATCCCGAACGCAACCGAACGTCTTTTGCTCTTTCATTATATATACCCCCTTTTTACGATTAACTTACTATATATATTCGACAAAACTTTTAAAAATCCTTTTTTTTAGCGAAATTTTTTAAAAATTTTTTTATTTTCATAAAAAATCCTTGCCAATTCGGCAAGGATTTGCTTTAAACGAGTTTTCTGCCCATCAAAACACCCATGACGGACGCCATCATCAAACCGCGCGTCCAGCCCGACGAATCCCCCAAACAATGCAAGCCTTGCACGTTGGTATTGAAGTTTTCGTCCATCTTGATCCGATTGCTGTAAAATTTGAGTTCGGGTGCGTACAACAGCGT
>JAFVRU010000148.1 GCA_017504065.1 Clostridia bacterium | reverse complement strand
CTGCGTTTGCGCCGTTCCCCGTCAACGTTTTGACTACGACCAAGTTTTGCGCCGCGCGAAGCGTGAGCACGCAATCGCGGAACAAATTCTTCATTTTCGGGGAAATTTCACTCTCGCCGTCGTTTATGTATGCGTAACGGTATTTCTTTTCGATTCCCGCAACCTTAAACAAATGCAAATCCCGTATATCCCGCGAGATCGTCGCTTGCGTTACGACGTAATTGAGCTTGTTTAATTCCGCGCAAAGTTCTTCTTGCGTTTCGATTTCTTTGTGTGAGATGATTTCTAAAATTTTTGCGTGCCGAGCTGACCTTAACATATTGTTTTACCTTTTCCTTATCGTATTTTAACCGTTCAATTTATTTCTAACCCTTGCAAAAAAATCCGCATTCTCTTTCGTCGGGAAATCCGCTGTAAACGGCGCTTTTTTCACCCGAACTTCCCCGTTTTCGGGCAATGCCGCAATCGCGCGTCCGTCCGCTAAAATCATCGCGTTCCCTTTGGCTATTTTTAAAACGAATTCGTCCGTATCCGCGAAAACGATCGGTCTCGCCCGCATAGAAAACGCGCAAATCGGCGTCATCATAAACACGGGCACTTCGGGGGTCAAGATCGCGCCGCCAGCGGACAGCGAATACGCCGTCGAACCCGTTGGCGTACAAATCAAAAGCCCGTCGCCGGAAATCAAATCCTGCCCTTCTTTCGCTTGGACTTGAATTTGCAGCATTTGCGTCGATAACGCCGAATACAGGCTGTAATCCCGTTGCACGGAGATTTCGTTAAGCGCATAATACGTCTTTTCGCCGATTTCGACCTGTAATAAACTCCGTTTAACAATGCGGCAAGCGCCGTCCTGTAAAGCCGCCAAAAGCTCTAATACCCGTTCTTTTTCCGTCTTTTCGTACTCCGTTAAAAAGCCGAGATTGCCGTAGTTGATTCCGATAATCTTCACGTTTTTCTGTGCGGCTTGGACTGCGGAATGCAAAATCGCTCCGTCGCCGCCGAGCACCAAAACAACGTCTACTCCGTCAATATCTTTCGTGGACGAAAACTGCGCCGTTTCATACCCCGCCGCTTGCAAAAAAGCTTGAATTTCGGTGAGAATATCCGAATTTTTGATTTTTGACTGTTTGCCGAGAATTCCGATTTTCATAGACTTTTCCTTCGTAGATTTATAACAATTCTCCCAACGAATTTCGTTTCACAAGCGTTTTTACTTCTTCCACGATCTTTACAGACGGTTTTGATGACCGTTTATCAGGTGAAATATGTAAAACGTACTCAATATTTTTTCCTTTGCGAATAGGCGCGTTCACAATCCCGAGCGGATATAACCCGCTATCCGTAAGATAGGTTAGTACTTTTTCCACAATTTTAGCATGCGCCGACGGAGTTACGATCCCGCTTTTGCCAATGCGTTGATTTTCACACTCAAACTGCGGCTTGATTAACACAAAAGCGCTGCCTTGCTCGCCAAGAAGTTCCTTAATAACGGGAAAAATCAAGCGCAAGGAAATAAAACTCACGTCCGTTACAATACAGTCAAGCGGTTCGGGAAAATCCGTTTTCCGCAAATATCGCGCGTTGGTGTTCTCCATCGTAACAATTTGCGGGTGATTTTGCAAACTTGCATGCAAAAGACTTTCGCCAACGTCGATTGCATAGACTTTTTTTGCGCCGTTTTGCAACAAACAATCGGTAAAACCGCCCGTACTCGCGCCGAGATCCGCAAAAACTTTGTCTTTGCAGGAAAATTCGAACGTTTTTATTGCGCGAGCCAATTTATATCCACCGTTGGAAACAAAAGCGGTTTCCGGTTGTAAATACGTGATACTATCCGTTTCGGAAACTTCCGATTTTGCCTTGACCGTTTTGCCGTTTACAAGTACAAGCCCCTTTTCTATCGCTTCCGCGGCTTTTGTGCGAGAACCGAATTTTTTGGCAAAAAATTTATCCGCTCTCATGCAAGAACCTGTTCGATAAACGCTTGAATTTCTTGACAATTCACGCCGTATTCGCTTTGTAATGCCGCTACGCCGCCCTGTGGAATAAATTCGTCCTTGTATGCAAAATTCTTGATATTGCAGCGCTTGTTCATACGGAGTAACGCCCCGTCGATCATCGAGCCCAAACCGCCGAAAAAGACGTTGTCTTCCAAAGTTACGATCGTTTGGCTTTGGATATTTTTCAAGCATTCCAAGTCTAAAGGCTTTACAAACCGCGCGTTGATCACGTCAAACGATTTGCCTTGTTCCTGCAAAGCGTGCAAAATTTTCATCGCGATAATCAAGCAGCGTTCCCCTGCCGCAATCACCGTTACGTTAGATCCGTTGGGAGTTTGATGCAAATATTCCCACTCTCCTACGCGAATTTCGGCATTGGACGGGAAGATCACTCGACCTGCGCGCGGATAACGGATTGCAAGCGGATGCGGATACGTTGCGCTCAGCTCCAACATTTGTTTTAATTCTTCCGTGTCTTTGGGTACGGCAACCGTTAAGTTCGGTATTAAGGACAAATAGGATAAATCGAAAACGCCTTGATGCGTTTCTCCGTCCGCGCCGGAAATCCCCGCTCGATCAATACAGAACGTAACCGCGAAATCCTGCGCGCAGACGTCGTGAATAATCTCGTCGAACGCGCGTTGCAAAAACGTCGAATAAATCGCGTAATAAGGCTTTAAGCCGCCTGCCGCCATCGACGCGCACAATACCGCCGCATTTTCTTCACAAATCCCGACGTCAAAGGCGCGTTTGGGATACCGAATGAAAAATTCCGACAATCCGAGCGCTTCTTTCATCGCCGCGGAAACTACGGTGATTTTTTTATTCTTTTCCGCCAATTCGCAAAGCGTTTCCCCTAAAACTTCGGAGTATTCCTTGTCTTTAGGCGAGCCGACGGGCGGAACGCCGTGCGTGTTCGTCGGGTGTTCTTCGCTGAATTCGTAGCCTTTCCCTTTTTTCGTAACCACGTGCAGCAATACCGAGCCGTGTTGTAAGCGTTCCTTTGCTTCCTGCAGCGTATCGATCATTTCTTCTACGTCGTTGCCGTTTTTAACGCCGATATACGTTAATCCGAACCGCTCCAACAAGCGAATATTTTCCGCTTGGTCGTTATTTTTTATTTCCGAAAGAATATCGGACATTCCGCCGACGGTCGGAGAAATCGACATGCCGTTGTCGTTGAGTATTATTAAAACGTTCGTATTTAGGATTTTCAAGCTATTTAAAGCTTCGTAAACCAAGCCGTTGTTAAACGAGCCGTCGCCGATATATGCGATGACGTTGCCGTCTTCTCCCTGCAAGTCCCGCGCTTTTGCAAGCCCGATTGCAGCGGATACAGACGTGCCCGCATGCCCCGTATCGTAACAGTCGTAAATACTTTCGTTACGTTTGGGAAATCCTGAAATCCCGCCTGCTTGGCGCAACGTGGAAAACCGCTCCGCACGACCGCTCAAAAGCTTATACGCATAGCATTGATGCCCGACGTCGAACACAATTTTGTCCTTCGGAAAATCAAACACGTAAAATAAGGCAACGGTGGACTCTACCGCGCCGAGATTGGACGCCAAATGCCCGCCGCATTCCATAACGGTATCATAAATGGTTTTGCGAAGCCCGTCGCATAAAACGTTTAATTCTTCCCGCGTATAGTTTTTTATGTTTTCAGGAGCTAATTTTTTGAACATTTTTATTCCTTTTGCGTTAGAAGCGTTTAGTTTTGCCTTGCGAGCACGTAATCAACCAT
>JAFVRU010000147.1 GCA_017504065.1 Clostridia bacterium | reverse complement strand
GTATACCATATCCCGTAACCCCCGCCCAAATTCAAGGTCTTTAAGTCAAAACCAAGCTTTTGCTGCATTTCTGCCGCAAATTGCATACATTTTTCCACGGCGATCACAAAGGATTGCTTTTCAAAGATTTGCGAGCCGATATGACAATGGTAACCGTCCAAGCGCACGTGCTTTTTGGTCAATGCGTAAGCGGTTACTTTTTCCGCCGAACCGTCTTGAATCGAAAACCCGAATTTGCTATCGGTCGTTGCCGTTTGCACGAATGCGTGCGTATGCGCTTCTACGCCGGGATTGATTCGAAGCAGGATCTTTTGACTAATCCCCCGCTTTTCTGCTTCCGCGTCGATTTTATCGATTTCCGAATATGCGTCCGCTACGATACAGCCGATTCCCGCGTCTAAAGCTTCGCCGATTTCGTAATCCAACTTATTATTGCCGTGCATATAGATTTTTTCCGCGGGAAATCCTGCCTTTAAAGCGGTATATAATTCTCCACCTGAAACAACGTCCACTCCGATTTGTTCTTCATCTGCAATCCGATAAATCGCTTTGCAGGAAAAAGCTTTCGACGCATATAATACCATACCGTTTCCGTCGTAGGATTTTGCGATCGTATCGCGATAAACGCGCATCATTTGACGAATATACGCTTCGTCGAATACGTAAAGCGGCGTACCGAATTCTTGCGCGAGTTCCACACAATCCGCTCCACCAATCTCCAAATGCCCTTTGTCGTTGATCTTTAAAGTTTCTCTTTCGTTCATAATCCTAAACCTTCTATTCTAATTAAGAATATTGTAACAAATTTTGCGGGAAAAAGCAAGGGTAGGACGGCATTTTTCCAAAGGAAAAATCCGTCTTTTGCATTTTTTTTACAAAAGACGGATTTTTTGATGTGATTAACGTTTATTCCATTGTCTACCAATCTCTTTAAAATAGTCTAAAAAGTTGGCTTTCTTTACGCTGTCTGCCGTTAGAAGCGGAACTCTATCTATCTCGATTCCATCACGGAATAAAAGCAGTTCCCCTGCAATTTCATCCTTTTCAAGGGGCGCTTTTAAAGTTTTCAGCCGCGTTTCAATGGAATAATTCCCTTTTTCGCCGCGTTTGGTAAACGCGGATACCGTACGCTCGGGATATATTTTTACGGTTTTCTGCTTCCCGCCTTTTACGGTAACCGTTTCTTCCAACGGAGTTTGACCTTCTATAATAGGCGTTACCGTGTAGTTTGCAAAGGCATAATCGAACATAGTTCTTACGTCTTCAAAGCGATTGGCGCTGTTTTCTTCCCCGATCACCACGGAGATTACGCGCATATCCTTCCGTTTTGCCGTTGCAGCAAGACAGAATCCCGCTTCGTTCGTAAAACCTGTTTTCCCGCCGTCGCAACCGTCGTAAAACCGTACGAGTTTGTTGGTGTTCGTGATTTCCGTAAAACGACCTTGCGGGTGCATGAATTTATCCAACCAAACTTTTCCGAATTCGTAGTACTCCTGATGGTCTAACAGATGCCTTAACATAATTGCTACGTCTTTCGCGCAGGAATATTGCGGTTCTTTCGGTAACCCCGTGCAATTCGCGAAAAGCGTGTTTTCCGCGCCGATTTCCTTGGCTTTTTCGTTCATTTTATCAATAAACGCCCGTTCGCTACCCGCAATCCGTTCCGCCATCGCAACGCAACTATCGTTTGCGGAGCATACGACGATACTTTTGATCAATTCTTTTACAACGTATTTCCCGTTGGCTTCTAAAAAGACCTGTGATCCGCCCATAGAAGCCGCGTGTTCACTAACCGAAATTTCTTCGTCCATTCGCAAAACGCCTTGATCGATCGCTTCAAAAGATAAAAGCAATGTCATAATTTTGCACATGCTCGCGATCGGAAGCCTTGCATTTTCGTTATGCGAGAACATCACCGTTTTCGTAGCGAAATCCATTAAATAAGCCGATTTTGCGCGAATTCCCAAGGTTTCGGCTTCCGCATTCGCCACGGCAACGTCTTTCAAGTCAAGCGTTTCATAGGTTTCTATCATCGAAACGTTCTCTTTTTCTACTCTGCTCCAATCGCGCTTTGTAACGTTGCCCAAAGTCGCAACTCCAAGCAGCGCTATAGCCAATAAAACTCCTGTTCTTTTTTTCATATTTCACCCCTTTTGATAAAAATTACTATCCCACGCATAAGTATTATGTGTGAGATAGTACCAAAGTTATTCCTTTAACATTGTTTGCACATCTATACCGTAACCGCGCGTAGGATCGTTTAAAAATACGTGCGTAATCGCCCCTACGAGTTTGCCGTTTTGTAAAATCGGGCTACCGCTCATGCCTTGTACAATCCCGCCCGTTTGTTCAATTAGTTCCTTGTCCGTAATTTTTATCACGTAATTTTTGTTTTCTTTGTTGCGTTTGTCGACTTTGACGATTTCAATTTCATACCGCTTTGTGGTAACGCCGTTGACTGTTGAGTAAATATAAGCGTCGCCGATATGCACTTCTGCGGAGCTCGCTGAAACCAACGTCATATTGTCTGTATTCCAATGCTTGGAAATCGTACCGAAAATGCCGCAATCGCAGAGTTTATCTGCAGTTCCGAAACATTCATCGCTCAAAAACATACCGCGTAATTCGCCCGCTTTTCCACGCGAACCTTTGCAAATTCCGACAATATTACAATGATATACCGCGCCGTTTGCAATTTGTAATTCCCGCTTATTTTCGCTAACGACCGAATGACCAAGCGAACCGAAACGTCCGCTTTCTTTATCTATATACGTGATCGTTCCGATTCCCGATACGTTATCGCGAACCAAAACTCCGATTTTATAACGGTTCGAAATCTTATCTTTTAAAGGTTGAATGGAGAACGAAAGCGTTTCATCGCCACGCTCGATTTCAAATGTTTGTGGTTTTCCCTGACTTTTGTTGACGATTTCGTTTAATTCGCTGATGGAATGTACGCTAATTCCATTGATTTTTATAATTCTATCTCCCGTTTTCAAGCCTGCCTGCAATGCAGGAGACGAAGCTCCGTTTTCGGTAATCACTTCGCAAAGCCCGATAATCTGCGCTCCGTCTGTTTTTAACGTAAATCCAGCGGACATTCCGCCCACGTATACAGTTGTTTCGTTTGCCGATGCGGTTATGGTATCCTTGGAATAACCGACGAACGCGAAGGACAAAAACGCCCCAATAACAAAAAAGCTTAATTTGCGCATATTTTCCTCCGTATACAAGGTACTTTGCGCAAACTAAGCCGTTTCTATTCTCTATTTTATTAAATTTTTTTGTCAATGCAGGGATTCTTTGTATTTTTTGGCTTCTGCAAGCAGTTCTTCCGCATGCTGTAATGCAAACGACGCGTTCTCGTCTCCACCCAAAAGGCGAATAATTTCTTTTGTTTTACCCTTTTCATCTAACGGATAGACGTTTGTAACCGTTTTCCCGTCCGTTTCTTCTTTTTCGATCAGGAATTCTGCGTCGCTCATGACTGCAATTTGCGCCAAATGCGACACCGCAATTACCTGTGTTTCGCGGGAAATGCGCGCCAATTTCTCTCCGACGACCTTTGCCGTTTTTCCGCTGATCC
>JAFVRU010000146.1 GCA_017504065.1 Clostridia bacterium | reverse complement strand
CTCGTTACGCGCGCGCCCGTCGTTACGGTCATGGGACACGTTGACCACGGTAAAACTTCCCTTTTGGATAAGATCCGCGCCACGTCGGTTACGACGGGGGAAGCGGGCGGTATTACGCAAAGCATCGGTGCGTACACGGTAACGGCGAAAGGCAAACAAATCACGTTCATTGATACTCCGGGGCACGCGGCGTTTACGGCGATGCGGGCTCGCGGCGCGCAGGTAACGGACATCGTTATTCTCGTGGTTGCTGCGGACGACGGGATCATGCCGCAAACGGTCGAAGCCATCAACCACGCGAAAGCGGCGAACGTGCCCATCATTGTCGCGATGAATAAGATGGATAAGTACGAAATCAACCCCGATCGAGTAAAACAAGGGCTCGTGGAAAACGAACTCGTTCCCGAAGAATGGGGCGGCGAAACGATGCTCGTTCCCGTTTCTGCAAAGACGGGTATGGGGATTGACGACTTGCTCGACGCGGTGAATTTGGTCGCGGAAATGCAAGAACTCAAAGCCAACCCCGACCGCGCGGCGAAAGGTACGATTATCGAAGCAAAACTCGACAAAGGCAAAGGACCTGTTGCGAGTATTATCGTGCAAACGGGTACGCTCCGTACGGGCGACAACATTTTGTCGGGTACGACGATGGGGCGTGTGCGCGCAATGTTTGACGACAAGGGTCGTCCCGTGAAATCGGCAGGTCCGTCGATGGCGGTATCCATTTTGGGTTTGGAAGACGTGCCCAACGCGGGCGACAGCATTATGGCGGTCGATCAAGCGCTGATGAAGCAGGTACAAGAAGAAAGAAAGAACCGTCAACGCGAAAGTATGATCAAAGAACAGAGCCGCGTAACGCTCGACGACGTGTTCGCGCAAGTGGAAGAAGGCAAGATCAAAAATCTCAACTTGATCGTCAAAGGCGACGTGCAGGGTAGCGTTGAAGCGGTAAAACAATCCTTGGAGAAACTCTCCAACGAAGAAGTTCGCGTCAAGGTCATTCATTCGGCTGCAGGCGCGATCAACGAAGGCGACGTTATGCTCGCGGATAGCGCGAACGCGATCATCATTGGGTTCAACGTACGTCCGGATACGAAAGCGAAAAAGCTCGCTGAAACGTCCAAGGTCGACGTCAGAAGCTATCGCATCATTTACGAATTGCTCGACGATATGGAAGCGGCGCTGAAAGGTATGCTCGCGCCCAAACTCAAAGAAATTCTTACGGGTAAATGCGAAGTCCGTCAAACGTTCAACATTACGGGCGTGGGTACGATCGCGGGTTGTTACGTTACGGACGGCAAGATCGTTCGCGGCGGGAAGCTCCGTATCTATCGCGAAGATATCATGATTTGCGAAGGCGGCGTAAAACAACTCAAACGCTTCAAGGACGACGTAAAAGAAGTCAACTACGGCTACGAATGCGGTTGCGCGATCGACGGATTTAACGAAATCCGCATCGGGGATATTATCGAATGTTACGTAACAGAGGAGATCAAAGCGTAATGAAAGTATCGAGAACGTCGCGGTTAAACGGCGAATATCAAAAGGAAGTCAGCGAGATCATCCGTCGTCTGCGGGATCGAGAGCCGGAGCTGAAAGGCTTGATTTCGGTAACCGAAGCGGACGTCGCGCCCGATCTCAAAACGGCGTATATTTACGTGAGTATTTACGGAGTCGGGGAAGCGGAAAGCAAGCGCACGTTCGAGCGTTTGCAGGAATGCGCGGGGCATATTCGCCACGAATTGTCGCAAGTGATGCGCATGCGCACCGTACCTGCGCTCACCTTCCGTTTGGACGGGAGTATGACGTACGGTTCGAAAATGGACGAACTGTTTAAAAAGATCGCCGCGAGCGAGAAGCCAACGGACGATCCTACGACGGAGAAATAAGGATAAAATATGGATTGCAGTTTGGAACGGATTGCCAACAGAATAAAACAGGCGAGCAAGGTCGCGATTGTAACGCACATGCGCCCCGACGGGGACGCGTTCGGCAGCGCGTTCGCGCTCTCTTGCGCATTGGCGAAATTGGGCATCGACAATCGCGTTTGCGTGGAGTCGGACGTTCCGTCCAATCTTGCGTTTATCAAGGGCTTGGAAAAAGCGCAAAAACAACTGCCGGAAGCTTGCGATTTGATCGTGGCGGTCGATTGCAGCGACGAGCAGCGTTTGGGCGCGCTTTCCGACTCGTTTTTAATCGCGAAACGTAAAAATATCGATACGGTCAACGTCGATCATCATATCTCGAATACCCGTTATGCAAAATACAATTTCGTGCGGGAATGTTCGGCGAATTGCATGAACGTAGCGACGCTCATCGAATACCTGGGTGCGTCGATTGATAAAAATATTGCGGAATATTTGTTCATTGGATTACTGACCGATTCGGGGAATTTCTCCCACGACGACGTTACGGAAGAAACGTTCGCTTTGGCGGCGAAGTGCGCTGCGGCGGGCGTGGACGTGCGGTATTATCAATACAACCTATTCAAGAAACAAAGCAAGGCGCGCGCTGCGTTGTTTGCGAAAACGATGGAAAAGACGCGGTATTATTTCGACGACCGCTTCGCGGCGATCGTGATTACCCGTCAAGCCATGACGGAATGCGGCGCGGATCAAGGCATGACGGAAGGATTTGTAGACTTCCCGCTCGGCGTAGACAGCGTGGAGATCGCCGCGGCGATTTTGGAAGTCAAGCAAGGTCAGTACAAAATTTCCTTGCGATCGAAAACGTACGCGGACGTGAACAAACTCGCGGGGACGTACGGTGGCGGCGGACACGTCCGCGCGGCGGGCTGTATGCTCTTTGGCGAGCTCGAAGAAGTGCTGGACAAGCTTTCCTATACCGTATCGCAATATTTAGAATCATAGAGAAACGGCTTGAAAGATCCCGAACATATCGGGATTTTTTCTTTTTTCGGCAAGAAACGGAAATTTTTGTGGAAAAACTCCGCCTGAGCGGGAAAAATTTGGGCACGGGGGTTGATTTTTTTGGCGGAAGCGTGTATAATAGAAGAAAAGAAAAGGACGCCACGCTTTTATAAAGCGTGAAAGGAAAAGAAATGGCTCAAAAGACGAGAAAATTGGAAGAAGTGCTTTTTTTGAACGCGACTACGGCAAAAGTGGTTTCTTACGCCGATTATTTTGCGCGCAGACCGCTGTTTTCTTCGTTGCAGGTAAAAAACGTCGGGGAATTCCCCGTCGAAAATTTGCTGTTGACCGTAGAGAACGACAACGGCATGTTATTGCCTTGCGAAAAAACGCTTGCGGAAATTCCTTATGAAAGCGCGGTAGAGATCAAACTCGACGACGTACTCTCGCCACTCTATTTCTCGAACTTGGAACGGGTGGGAGAAGAAACCGTCCGTATTACGCTCAAAAAAGACAAAAAAGTGATTGCGACGTCGGAGTGTACAGTTACGACGTTGCCGTTTGATTATTGGCAGGGCGCGAACGGAGATTGCGAATTGCTCGCGTCGTTCGTTCGCCCGAAGCTTGGCGATTGCGCGCGCCTGCAAACGGAAATTTTGGCGCAGATGAAGAAATGGAACGCGCCTTGCGAGTTGGGTCGCTACGTCGGGAACGATAAAAATACCGTGCGTAGAATGATTGCGGCTTTGTATGCGGCGCTTCGGAAATTTTCCGTACTCAAAAAGACGTCGGATATTTCTATGCCCGTGGAAGCGGGCGCGGGAGTGAAAATTCTTGCCGAACGCACGGCAAGCTCCTTGGAAATGTCGTTGTTCGTTTGTAGCTGTTTGGAAAGTATCGGGCTGCATCCCGTTCTCGTGTTCGGGGAAAAGGAAATCACCTGCGGGGTCTGGTTGTACGACGCTTGTTTCTTGGACACCGTTTCCGACGATATGGGCAGATTGAGCGCGTATATGGCGGACGGAATCAATAATATCACCTGTTTCGACGTAGAAGATATCTTCTCGGATAAGAACGCGGCATATTCCACTTCGGAAGCGCATTTCAAAGAGAAATTGGAAGCGGGGGTGTACGATCGCTACGTAGACGTGCGCCGTTGCCGAATTTCCCGCGTGTTGCCGTTGCCGCTTCGCGCGCGCACGCTGAAAGGCTATGAAGTGCTCGCCGAAGAAGATATGGCGGCGGATTCCGCGCCTAAGGAGCTCAAAACTACGCAAAAACTCTCTTTGGACGACGAACTGACCAAGGACAAGCAATGGGAGCGTAGATTGCTCGATCTGTCGATGAAGAATACATTGCTGAATTTCTCGCCCGTGAAAACGGTGGCGCATTTGTTGTCTACGTCCGTGGACGAAACGTTGGACGCGTTGACGGAACAGGGTGAAATGTCGCTTGCAGCCGCTACGCCCGAAGTGTTGGAAATCGCCAAACGTAAGGTGTATTACAACGCCGCGCGGGAAGTTAAACGCATGAAAGAGCTCATCGATTTAGAGAATCGATCAGGGGTACTGCGTACGTATTTAGACGAAACGTCTTTAAGCGAAACGGTAACGCGGCTTGTGCGAAAGAACAAGGAAGCGGACGAAGAATCGGGCGCGAAGATCTTATATTTGGCCATGGGCTTCTTGAAATGGTATACCCGTGAAGACGGCGAAGAACACTACGCGCCGCTCGTATTACAGCCCATACAGCTCAAAAAGAGTAAAGGCGGAGCGGGATACTCGGTCGTTTTGACGGACGAAGAAGCGTCTGTGAACTCGACTTTGCTCGAATATTTGAAACAGGAATTTAATATCGATATGCGCGGGCTTAGCGGCGCGATGCAGGGCTTGAAGATTTCCGAAATTCTTGCGATGGTGCGGGTGGAAGTCGTTGGCATGCGGAATTGGGAAGTGTTTGACGACGCGTATATCGCGGCGTTCTCGTTTGCGCGCTATCAAATGTGGAACGACTTACGCCAAAACATCAACGAGTTTTCCAAGAACAAGCTGATTGAAGCTCTGCTCGAAAATTCCGTATTGGTCGGCGGCGGAGTGGAAACTCCGTTAAAAGAAGACGAAGCCAATCCCGAACTCACGTTGACGCCGTTGTCTGCGGACGCGTCGCAATGGGAAGCAATCGCGCTGTCGCAACAGGGCAAGAGTTTTGTCCTGCACGGCCCGCCGGGAACGGGGAAATCGCAAACGATCACGAATATCATCGCCAACGCGTTAAACGACGGGAAACGCGTGTTGTTTGTCGCGGAAAAACAAGCCGCGCTCTCGGTCGTAAAAAAGCGTTTGGACGGGCTTGGATTAAGCGATTTTTGTTTGGAATTACACGCAAATAAAACGAGCAAAGCGGACGTTTTGCAAAAATTGACTTCCACGCTCGCTTTGGCGGGCGCGCAGGAGCACGTTGGGCTTGCGGAAAAAGCTGGTTCGATCGTCAAACTCAAAGAAGATTTATCCGAACCGATGGTGGCGTTGCACAAACGCCGCAGATTGGGCGTGTCCATTTACGAAGCGTTACTCATTTGCTTGAAGAACAAGAACGCGCCCGATATCATGAACATTGAAAGCACGTTCTACGACGGTTTGACGAAAGAAAAGATCGAAACGTACGAGCGAATGATGATCCAAGCCGCGGCAGCGGCAAAGGAATGCGGCGGCGTATACAATTCCCCGTTCTCCAACGTGAATTTGACGGAATACAGCTTGGAAACGCGCGATTCGTTGTACTGCGCGGCGGAAGTCATGCTTGCGGAAATCAAGCATTTAAAGAACTATATCGCGTTGTTTTTGGATTTGTATCGGCAAAATATCAGTACGCTGACGCGCAAGAAATTGGACGCGCTCGCGGAGATCGCAAAACGGCTGGCGAGCGGTTCGCTCAATCGGTATTTCAAGGAAAAGGAAGAAGAATTTTACGCGTTCTTTAACGCCAATCGGCGTTTGGACGCATGCTTGGAAAAGTATTTCCAACATTGCAAAAAGCTCGCGGATATCGGCAAGGAGTATAAAGAACTCGGCAAATGGCTGGAAGAAGGCAATACCGACGTGGAGCAAAACAAGCTCGCTCGGGCGATTGCGAAAAAGTTGAACAAGAGCGCGTTCGTAACGTTGGAAGGGGAAGAATTGCTCCAACAAATGCAAACGGCGTACGATATTTACGAAGCGATGGATCGTGTGCGCGCGAATACCGGACTTTCGCAATATTTCACGTTCGCGTTTGGTCGGGTGGACTTTTTCGACGCGCGGAAAAATTTTCTGAAAGAGTTATACGAGCTGCACGATTTGTGCGCTTCCGTATTCATGGACTACAACGCCGACAGCTTCAATAGCATGTGCGTACGCGCGGCGAACGGATACTCTGCGCCCGTGCTGCGTGGACTCACGCACGCGATCGAAGATTTCTACGCGGCGGAAAAGAGCCTTTTGAAGCTCACGGAAGCCGATCCGAGAAAACTCCCCGAAGAAGAAATTTTGGAAACGTACACGGCGAAAGCGGGCGCGTTGATCGAGAATATCGATATGCTCGCGAATTGGTGTATGTATAAAAAGACGTCGAAAGCGCTCGACGAAGCGGGATTGACGTTTATCACCGACGCGTTGGAAAACGGCGCGGTTACAAGCGAGAATATTATCGACAGCTTTGAAAAGAATATCTATAAAAATTTCCTGCAAACGAACATTCCGCTCGATCCCGTGTTGGCGCGGTTCTCGGCGGCGGTTTGCGAAGAAAAAGCGGAAAGCCTGCGTATGGTAACCGAAGAATTTGCGCGTATGACCAAGGAATCGATTCGCGCGAAACTCATTTCGCGGTTGCCCACGTCGTCTACCGAAGGCAGCGTGAGCTTGGAAGTGGCGAATTTCCAACGCTATGCGAAAGCCAATTTACGGGGCATGGGGATTCGGAAGTTGTTTGAAGAAATTCCCGAGCTTTTGAAATTCATCGCGCCGTGTATGTTGATGAGCCCGATCACCGTTTCGCAGTATTTGCAAGCGGAAAGCGGTTTGTTCGATCTCGTGATCTTTGACGAAGCGTCGCAAATCCCGACGGCGGAAGCGATTTGTTCGCTCGCGCGGGGGAAAGCGGCGATCGTTGTCGGCGACCCCAAGCAGTTGCCGCCGACTAGCTTTTTCCATACCCATTACGTCGACGAAGACAATCTCGAAAACGAAGACATGGAAAGCGTACTCGACGACTGTTTGGCGATCAATATGCCGCAACGCCATCTCACGTGGCACTACCGCAGTAAGCACGAGAGCTTGATTGCGTTCTCCAACGCGATGTATTACGGAAATCGGCTTTGTACTTTCCCTTCGCCCGACGCTTTGGCGAGCAAGGTTCGGTTCGAATTCGTGGAAGACGGCACGTACGATCGCGGATTCACCAAAAAGAACAAAGCGGAAGGGGACGCGCTCGTGGCGGAAGTTTTGCGCCGTTTGAGCGATCCGCAGCTTCGGAAATCGAGCTTGGGCGTCGTAACGTTCAGCAACGTGCAAAAGGAATATATCGAGCGGAAACTTGCTACGGCGATCGCGGAACGGCGATTGGAAACGGTGGCGTTTGACCGCGAAGAACCGCTGTTTGTGAAAAATCTCGAAAACGTACAGGGGGACGAACGGGACGTCGTATTGTTCTCCATTTGCTACGGGCCGGATAAACTCGGTAGAATTTCTTTGAATTTCGGGCCTTTGAATCAAGCGGGCGGTTGGCGGCGTTTGAACGTAGCCGTTTCCCGCGCGAGAGAAGAAATGGTCGTGTTCTCGTCGATGACGGGGGCGATGATCGATCTTTCCAAGAGCAATTCCCGCGGGGTTGCGGGCTTAAAGGCGTTCTTGGATTTTGCGGAAAAGGGCAGAACGAATCTCGCGATCTCGTCGGGGGATTTGACGACCAAGCGGGTCGGGCTCGGCAAATATATCGCGGAAGAGCTGGCTTCGTACGGCTACGATTGCCGATACGACGTGGGCGTGTCCGGATTCAAGATCGACGTCACGGTGCTCGATCCCAAAGATCGGAAGAAATTTATTTTGGCGATCATGTGCGATTCGCCCAACCGTTTCTCGGTAAAGGATCGCAACGTGTTGCAGATTCAAACCTTAAAGCGGAATAATTGGAACGTCGTGCGCCTGTTCGCCGTCAATTACTACAATAACCCGAAACGGGAGATTAAGAAGATCAAGGACTTGTTGGATAAGCTGACGGGCGCGGATAAGAAGGGCGGAGCGGAGCTCAACCGTTGTAAAAAGACGTATAAAAAGGCAAGTTTGGACGAACGGTTGGAGAATGCGAATTACGTTACGTCGGGCGAAAACGATAAGGAAATTTTAAGTCGTTTAAAGGCGATCGTAACCGCCGAAGAACCCATTTCGCAGGAGTTCTTAATCCGCAGATGTCTTTCGAGTCTGGGGATTTCGAAATACGGCGCGAAAGTGGAAGCGAGAATGCAGGCGTTGATCGCTTCGTGCGGATTTAAGTTTGAACGGATTTTCGGTATGGAATTTTACCGCAAAACGGACAAAAACGTCGGGTATGACAAATACCGCGTAGAAACGGGCGATCTGCTTCGGAAAAACGATACGGATTTTACGCCGTATGAAATTTTGGCGATCGTGCGCAGCGCGCTTGAAGACAAAGTCGCGCTGTATATGGAAGAAATTCAAACGATCGTCGCTTCGGTATTCCGTTTGGCGAAACCGTCGGATAAATTCGAAGGCTACGTCAACGATTGCGTTTCGCTTGGCGAAGAAAGGGGCTTGTTCGTGCGCTCGGTATCCGATCGGATCTCGTTGGCGTAAGGCGGTTGATTACAAATGCAGAAAACCATACAAACGGTAACGAAAGACTACGGGGAAGCGGAGAACAAACTGTTCAATTTCCGTCCCGTGTTTTTCGTCGCCGTTTTTCTTTGTTTGGGGATCGTGTTTATGTACGGCGCGCGTTGCTACGGGCTCTCGTCGTGGTGGTTGCTTCTTTGGCTGCCGTTTATCGGCGTTGCGGTTTGTTTTAGTCGGACGAAAAAACGGCTGATCGGTACTTGCGCGGCGTTGGTGGCTTTTGCGAGCGCTTTTGCTTCGGGCGCGTTCCTGTTTGAACGGCAAGTCGCGGATTTTGCCGAAATGCGCGCCTATTACGGCGAAACCGTGGTCGCGGGTAGGGTGATCGGGAAAGAACGGGCGAACGCCGCTACGCGCGTGTATTTGACGGACTTGAACGTGGACGGAAATCGGGCGGAAGGACAACTCGTCGCATACCTGCCCCGTCGGTATTATACGGAACTTGCGCTTTCAGATACCCTTTTATTGACGGGAGAGATCGATACGGACGTTGCGCTTTGCGGGGAATACGGTTTCCGCGCGGGCGAGATTCGAGAGAAAGCGGCGTACCGTATGACGGAAGTGGAAAGCTGTGAAATTACGGGAGAGAAATTCGACCTGTTTTTGCGTATGCGGCAACGTGCGGAACGAGTGATTGTGGCGGGTATGGACGAAACTCCCGCCGCCGTTACGCTGGCGGTACTATTTGGACAGACTTCGGGGATTGACCGTAATCTACTCACCAATATCCGCTATGGTGGAATTGCGCATATTTTTGCCGTTTCGGGCTTACACGTCGGCGCGTTGTTCGGGTTTTGTTTGTTGCTTATGCATAAGACGCGGCTGCGGAAAACGCCGAAGCCCGTACGGTTTTTGCTCGTGTGCGGGTTGCTGTTGTTCTATGCGGGGATTTGCGGGTTCTCTGCGTCCGTTCTGCGGGCGACGGTGATTTGCTTGACAGGATATTTCGCGGCGTTGCTCCGTACGAAAACGGATTTTTTACAAGCGCTTGGCGCGGCGGCGATTTTCATTTTGCTCATCGATCCCGTCGCGCTATTGGAAGTGGGGTTTCAACTCTCCTTTTTGTCCTGTTTGGGAATTGCATTGCTGTCCCGTCCGCTCCGTTTGGGAATGGACGCGGTTTGCGCGAAAATCGTTGCGCGGTTTCCCAAACGCCTATCTGAAGAAGAACGCGAAGCTTTGGAAAACGGCGACACGTTGCCGCCGAGTATTCCCGAGCGTATCCGAAAGATTGCCGTCAACTTTCTCGCCGTCAGTCTAGCTACGCAAATCTTTACTGCGCCCGTTTGTTTGCGTACGTTTGGGTATTTCTCCGCTATGGCGCTGCTATTGAACGTGATTTTTGTACCGTTGATCAGCGGGATTTTCGCAGTATTGCTTTCGGCGGTAACCGTGGCTTGCGCGTTGCCTGTCGCGTTCAGCGGCGTGTTATTATACGTTTTCAATACGCTGTTGTCCTTCGTTTTGTTGCTGTTCGAAGCGATGGATTTCTCAAAATTTGCTTTGACGGGTTTAAAAATTTCCGTCGGCGGCTGCATAACCTATTACGGTTGTTGCGTATTCTGTACGGATAAATGGAATTTATCAAAACGTTGGAAGTTTGCATTTGCGACGCTTTTTGCGGTAGCGTTCGCGTTGACGGTGATTGCAGGGAAAATGTAACCCCATTTCCTTGCTTTTTTTTGCGGAATATGTTATAATAGTCGGTAAGACGAACAAAGGAGACTTGTCGGCGTGAAATACGTGGATTTTAAAAAGTTTACGGACGAGAACGGCGCGATGCCCGTCTATCTTTTCGAAGGGGAAGAAGTATACTTTCGGGAACGGGGCGAAGCGTTGTTAAAATCCCGATTTTTGCAAGAACCGACGCTGGATTTCGCGGCGTTTGACGGAGCGGCGTTAAAAGGAGATAAACTGAAAAATCTTGCCGACGCATGGAATTGTTTTCCGTTTGTGAGCGCGAAACGCGTTGTGCGCGTCAGCGAGTTCTATCCGACGGAAAAAGAGTTCGAGTTTTACCTTGCCCCCCTTTTCCAAGACCCGCCGCAAGACGGAATGCTCATTATTTGCAATGAAAGCAAAGGGAAAGCGGGTACGGCGGCTTTGGCAAAGAAACCCAACGTTACGTACGTGGATTGCGGGCGTTCGGACGAAGAAACGATCAAAAAATGGATCTACGTTACCTGCAAGCGCGCGGGTGTGTACGCCGACGGGATCACGTGCGGCAAAATTGCTTCCTATTGCGTGTTCGACATGTCGAGAATTTCCAAGGAAACGGAAAAGCTTTTGGCGTATTGCGAAGCTACGGGCGCGGAACGCCTAACGGACGAACTCGTGGACGAGTTGGTCTTTCCCGACTCCGAGTATAAAATATACGAATTGGCGAACGCGATTGCGCGTAAGAATTACAGCTTATATATGCGGATTGTGGGCGATTTGACTACGCAAGGTTATAACGAAACGGCGTTGTTGTCCGCGCTCGCGAGCTATTTCAAGGGCTTGTACGAAACGTCGGTGAGTAAAGGTAGCGACAAGGAAGTCGCCGCGGCGCTCGGAATCAAGGAGTATGCCGCGAAAAAGAACCGAGAACAAGCGGCAAAATTCACAAAAACGGCGCTAATCGGGCTTTATGAAAAGATTTACGGCGCGATCAGCGCGGTAAAATGCGGGGAATGGACTCCCGACGGCGCGTTAAAAACGGTTACCGCGACGTTGTTTTTCGAAAAAGCCTGAAAACGATTGAAAAAATACTTTATTTTTTGCACAGTATTTTATATAATAATAGTAGGAAAATATTCACGTTCCGTTGAAAAACGGTAGAAAAAGGAGCTCGAAATGAAGCTGAAAGTCGGCACGTATAACGTACAGCATTGTTCGGATAACACCGTACCCGTGGACGAACTCAACCGTCCCATCGTGCGCGTAGACAAAATTGCGCAACTGCTAAAAGATCTCGGGGTAGAGATCGTAGGACTCAACGAAGTCTACGGAAAAGGCCCTGAAGAAGCTTATTGCGATCAAGCGAGAAAATTGGCGGAGTATTTCGGAGCGGAATCCTACGTATTCGGACAATCCAAGGAATTTGAGTGGGGGGATACGATCGGGAACGCGGTGTTAAGCCGCTATAAGATCGTGGACGTACAGTTTTATCCCGTGCTTGAACCGACCGCAGACGAGCGCCGCGAAAACGAAACTTCGTGGTATGAAGACCGCGTGATCGTCAAAGCGACGGTGGACGTAGGCAGAGAAATTTGCTTTCTTTCCACCCATTTCGGGTTAAACGGTTTGGAAAAGGAACGCATTGTGGAAAAGCTTGTGGAAGTAATCGACGCGGAAACTCGCCCGATTATCCTTTGCGGGGATTTCAACGTGCTCCCCGATCAGGAGTATTTAAAGCCGATTTATCAACGTTTGCAGAGCGCGGCGGACGTCGTCGGAAAACGGAGCGTAATGACGTGGGCGTCGTTTGCGCCCCAGCTTACCATCGATTATATTTTCGTTTCCAAAGAGTTTACAGTCAAGGACTATGAAGTGGTAGACGTTGTTCTTTCCGATCATAGACCGCTGTGGGCGGAGCTGGAATTGTCGGAAAAATAAAGTGGAGTTCGGGGTAAGCAGATGAAAAAAGTGCTGCAAAAATATTTGGCGGGAGCTTTGGCGGCGCTGATGTGTTTCGGCGCGAGTCTGTTTGTCGCTTGTGGAAACGACAATGCAGCGTCGTCTTTAACAAGTCAAGAATCGTCGTCTACGACAAGTCAAGAATCGTCATCGTCGGCGGGACAGGAATCGTCATCGTCGGCAGGGCAGGATTCACCTTCGGCAGGTAAAGATTCTTCGTCTGCCGAGCAGGATTCATCTTCGACTGAAACGGGAACAGAGCAGGTTATACGCTTAAAAGTCGGCTCTTACAATATAGCGCACGGGTTATGTTATGACGCCAACGGATCGAACGCCGAAGTAAATTTAGGAAAAACGGCGCGTGCATTGAAAGATTTGGGGTTGGAAATCGTAGGGCTTAATGAAGTCTACGACAAAGGCTCGGACGATAGGTATTCTAATCAAACATTCAAACTTGCCTTGTTTTTCGGTACGACGAAGTACGTATTCGGAGAAGCATATCAATTCAATTGGGGCGGTGGAGTTGCGATTGGGAATTCGGTGTTGAGTAAATACGAGATTGTTGATTCACAAAACTATTTTGTGCCTGCTCCGACGGAAGCAGAACGTCGCCCGAACGAAACCGCTTGGTATGAAGACCGCATTATTGTCAAAACGACAATCGACGTGGGTAGGGAGATTTGTTTCATTACCACGCATTTCGGATTAAACGGGTTGGAGCAGGAAAGAATGGCTGCAAAACTCGTGGAAGTTTTAGATGCGGAAACTCGCCCGATTATCCTTTGCGGGGACTTTAACGCTTCGCCTGACAGTAAAGTGTTGCAACCGATCTATGCGCGGTTGCAGAGCGCGGCAGACGTAACGGATAAACGTTATAAACCGACGATTGCTTCTTGGAATCCGTATGCTACGATCGACTATATTTTCGTTTCGGAAGCGTTTACGGTTAAGGATTTTGACGTAGCGAACGTTGTGCTTTCCGATCACCTGCCTTTATGGGCGGATTTGGAATTGGCAAACGTATAGTCGGAAAGAGTAAATGAAAAGCGCAAAATTTGCCATAGAAATTGCTGTTTATAAAACATCTTTTAAGGAGAATGCTAGTCATGAAAAGTTTAAAAAGCTATGTAGCCCTGAAAATACGCGTGTTTCGAATAAAAGTACACGACGTTGTGCGCACTTCGCAGGTGGACGTTTACTCGAATGATTCGTACGGTGATAACTGGACGGACGGGGCGTTGAAAAAATAAGGGGGAGCAAAAGATGAAAAAGAGTAAAAAAATCTTATTAGCATCGATACTCGCAGCCGGTTTTGCATTCGGCGGTGCGGCGGCGCTCGACGCAAACGTTGCAAGCGCGACGAATAGCGCGTTTAACGGCGTGGATTTTACAAGCGTGGTCATGTCGGACGGCGCTTCGGTTCGCGTTGCGAGCGATAAAAACTACGGCATTCGTTTCCAAATGAATATGGACGCGCAAACGTACGCTACGTTGGAAGCGAAAGGCGCGAGCTACGGGATTGCGATTTTCCCGAAAGATTACGGCTATGCCATCAGCGAAAGCGTCATTTTTGCCGCAGGGAGCAAAGCTACCCTTGAAGAAAGCGACAAACTTTCGGATGAGAATGAAGACGGCACGTACGATATGTGGGGCTCGCTTGTCAATATTCTGCCAAACAACGTAACGCGGGAATTCGTAGGGATCGGTTACGTGAAAATCGGCGCGGAATACAAACTCGCCAACGCATACAAAGGGGATATTGCAAACAACACCCGTTCGATTTACTACGTAGCGCAACGCGCGGTTGTAGAGAACGATAAAAACGCGGCGGCGGCGAAAGCGCAATACATTGATACGTTTGATACGACGGGGAAAGAATACGCATACACCGTAAACCATATATATAAAAACGGTACAGGAGAAGTCGTAAACAGCGAAACCGTAACGGAGTACGGTACGCTCAACACGACGACAAGCGCTACGCCAAGAGCGGACGGCTGGTATAAATACGACGCGGAAAGCTCTACGGGAAGCGATTTGTTATACGCGAACGGCAAGACGAGCTTGACATTCACCTATCAGGAGAATACGGCGGAAAACAATTATAAAGTAGGGTATGCGAAAACAACGAACGGAACTATGCTCCTGCACGTAGATCCCAAGAATTTCGACGTGGAAATCGGCGGAGTTGAAAGAGCGTACGTAGACGGAAAAGAAGTAGAAATTACGGTTGTCAATGAAACGCAAATTCGTATTCCCGCAACGGTAGGTATAAGGGAAATTGGGCTTTACGACGGGGATAAGTGTTATCTAATGGACGTAAAAGTCGCGGACTACGTCATTACCGATCAAGCGTCCTTGAAGGGTTGGGGTAGCGTAAGAGATACGGCAAAGTATGCGGTTATAGCGAACGATATCACGTGCGACGGCGCGGATTTGAACGTGTATGATCCAAAGCCTTTGTGGGTATTGGACGGTTTAGGGCATAAGGTTTCCAATGCATATTATTCGGCGGGGATTTTATCGAACGGTCAATCGGCAATGGGCTTTGTGATGAAAGACGTAACCTTTGAAAACGTGAAGCTTGGTCAGGCGTATTATTCTTTGTTTGGGGATTGGCTTGACGGCGGTTTATTCGAAAACGTAACGGTTTCGGCGATCTATACGGTTTTCCCCAGCGGCGGACTTCTGTTCGGCAATACTTCGGCGTGTAATAGAGAATTGACGTTCCGTAACTGTAAATTCAATTTCAACGTGCCTGTATCGGAAAAGGATAAAATGGCGAAATTGTATTCCGACAGCAACGGCTATTACGGTACTACGATGGAAAACGTAACGATTACTTCCAACGGTAAAATTGCGAAAGTAGGGCAAGTGCCTAACGGCGCTACTAAACCTGCGGTTTTACTTACCCAATACTCGTCTTGGAAAAACGTAACCATTACCGATAAAGACGATGTCGGCGATACGATTACGTTAAAGGTCGGTTCGTATAACACGGCGCATTGTATGGATTATGATGATAACGGTACGGACTCTGACAATGACGGTACTCCGAACTCTGTCATGAATATAAGCGGAACGGCGCAGATGTTAAAAAATTTAGATCTTGACATTCTGGGGCTGAACGAAATGTACGATCACAGCACGACGGAAGCAAACTATTACGCGCAAACGAAAAAGATCGCAGACTACTTGGGAACGGATCAATACGTTTTCGGGCAAGCGAAGCAATTCGATTGGGGCGGTAACGTTGCCATTGGGAACTCGGTAATCAGTAACTATAACATTGTAGACGTAGAGCTTTATCCCGTACTTTCTCCGACCGAAGGTCCTGCCAATGAGATGGAGTTATACGAAGACCGCGTGATTGTCAAAACGATTATCGACGTAGGCGTGGAAATTTGTTTCATTACCACCCATTTCGGGTTAACTGTGACGGAGCATGAATTAATGATGGAAAAGCTTGTTGAAGTTTTGGATGCGGAAAGTCGTCCGACTATCCTTTGCGGGGACTTTAACATTTCGCCCGACGGCGCGCAATTACAACCGATCTATGCGCGTATGCAGAGCGCGGCAGACGTTATGGATAAACGTTATAAGCCGACGATCCCTTCTTGGAATCCGCATTCTACGATCGATTATATTTTCGTGTCCTACGACTTCAAGGTAAAGGATTATGACGTAGCAAACGTTGTTATGTCCGACCACATGCCTGTATGGGCGGAATTGGAGTTGATCATTCCTTCGCCGGAAGAAGATCCGTACGCGCCTGACAAGAATTGGAAAGTATAAAGCGATCAAGCGGTGCAATAAGCTAAAAAGGAAACGGTATAAGTTATACAAAATCAAGATAAATAACCCGATATGGAGCAAATATCGGATTGGAGGAATATATGGGCAACACACTTTTATCGGCGACGAAGAAAATGACCGAAATAAAGGACGGCACAACCGCGTTCTTTGAGAATTTTGGCGCGCTGTATGCGATTGAGATTCTTTTGTTTTTCGGATTAATTTATTTCGTTTCCAAAGTTTTGCGAGACAACGACGCAACGAAACTGATGGTTTTGTATTGGATTATGTTGCTTGCAGGCGGCTGCATGCATATCTTTGACGCGGAAATCATGACCAAACAGTTCTTCTTGTTCTACGCCATTCTCGTTTCGGCGGTGATGCTAATTCTGTTCAGCGTAGAAGTGAAAAAATATTTCTGGGACGTACACAAATCTTCGAACAATCCTTTGGAAAAGATTTTAGGCGGAAACGCCGAAATCCGCTCCCAAGAAGACACGGAGCGTTGTATCGGGAATATCGTAAAAGCGCTGCAAAACATGTCGAAAAACAACGTCGGAGCATTGATCGTGCTCTCGAAAGGTAGTTTGCCCAAGCAAGTTTTACAAAGCGGCGTTACCATCGACGCGGAAATTTCTACGCAACTCATCGAAGGGATCTTTTTCCCGAAAGCGCCTTTGCACGACGGGGCGATGGTCATTCACAGCCATAAAATTCAGGCGGCGGGCTGCTTCTTGCCCTTGACGCAAAAGACGAGTTATCCCAAGGAATACGGTACGCGCCATCGCGCGGCGATCGGGATTACGGAAGTCGCGAACGTGATTTCGTTGGTGGTTTCCGAAGAGACGGGGATTATTTCCATCGTCAAACAAGGCAACGTAACGCGGTATGCGGATTACGATATGTTGATGGACGCACTCAAGGATTATTATTGGCAAGAAATGCCCTTAACGGATAAAAAAGTTAGGAGATAAGACAAATGAAATTCGGTAGATTTTTAAAGAATATGTTTTTTTCTAAATTTTGGATCAAGGCGCTGTCTTTGCTTTTGGCGTTCTTTGTTGTGTTGACGTTAAATCTCTAATCGTAACGGGGGAGAATGGGAAATTTCTCTAAAACGCGGGATATTCGCGTTAGTAAAAAAGGAGTGTTTATGGGTCTTAAAGTATGTAAATTCGGTGGCACGTCTATGGCGGACGGGAACGTTATGCTTCGCGCGGCGGAGATCATTCAGGCGGATCGGGAACGTCGGTTCGTCGTAGTTTCCGCGCCCGGGAAACGGTTCAGCGGGGATATTAAAGTAACCGATCTTTTATATGAATGCTCGGACGAGATCGAAGCGGGGAATTTGCCCGCATTTCAAGCTACGTTCGGGAAAATTCGCGAGCGGTTTTTGCAGATCGAAAAGGAGATCGGCAAGGATTTTGGGCTCAGCGAGAGCTTGAATATCGTAGAAAAAGCGATTATGGACGGAGCGGGTCGGGACTACTGCGCTTCTCGCGGCGAATACCTTGCGGCGAAGATTATGGCGGCGGTTTTGGACGCGACGTTTGTGGACGCGACGGAGTTTATCCGTTTTAAAGAAGACGGAACGTTGGACGAAAAGACGTTCGAGCTCGGCGCGGAAACGTTGAAAAAGCACAAAAAAGCGGTCGTACCCGGGTTTTACGGGCTTGGCGTGGACGGGAAAGTCAAAACGTTTTCTCGTGGCGGCGGGGATATTTCCGGCGCGATCGTAGCGCGTTCGCTCATGGCGACGCTGTATGAAAATTGGACGGACGTCAGCGGTTTTTACGCTTGCGACCCGCGGATCGTCGATTCGCCTAGATGGATACCCGAACTTTCCTATCACGAACTTCGGGAACTTTCGTATATGGGCGCGAACGTTTTGCACAGCGAATCGATTTTTCCCGTTCGAAGCGTGGGGATTCCCATTCGGATTTGTAACACGTTCCGACCCGAAGACGCGGGTACGTATATTGTGCAATCGTCTACGCGGGATTTCCGTGACAACGTCGTTACGGGGATTGCGGGGAAACGCGGCTTCACGTCGATTACGCTCGAAAAATCGTTGATGAATACGGAAGTCGGGTTCGTTCGGAAGGTATTGGACGTGATCGGCAATCACGGAATTTCCTTCGAACACTTACCGTCGGGGATCGATACGATGTCGCTTGTGATCGACAACGAATTTTTAAAAGAAGGGACGTTGCAACAGATCATCGAAGAAATGCAAGCGGCGGTGCATCCCGATAAAATTTATACGCACGAAGATATCGCGCTCGTCGCGACGGTAGGGCACGGTATGGCGAAAAACGTCGGTACTTCCGCGCGCTTGTTCAAAGCGCTGGCGATTGCGGGCGTGAACGTGAATATCATCGATCAAGGCTCTTGCGAGCGGAACATTATCGTTGGGGTAGAAGGCGAAGATTTCGCAAAATGTCTGCGCGCGATTTATAACGAATTCTTTATTTAACGTGCAAAGGAGAAAATATGAAAGCTTTCAAGGTGAATTTAAAAGAAGAATATTCCTTTTTGGAAGGGGGTATTTTGGAATGTATTTTGACGGAAAAAGTCATGGACGGAGCGGAGGATTGGAAGCGCCCAGCGGTAGTTGTCGTTCCGGGCGGCGCGTATGCGTATACCAGCCGTCGCGAAGGTGAACCGATCGCAAATGCTTTCCAAGGCAAGGGCTTCCAAACCTTTATTTTATGGTACGCTTGCGAGCCTGACGGCGTGCGGTATCCCGAACAACTTTTGGAGCTCGCGGCGGCAATGGATTACGTGAGAAAGAACGCAAAAGAATTTTGTGTGAACCCCGAAGAAGTCTTTCCTGTCGGATTCTCGGCAGGCGGACACTTGGTTGGGAATTTGGCGGTGGAACACCAAAACGTCGAGCAAAAAATCGGACAGGAGCTTGCCTGCAAACCGACGGCGGTGGGGCTTTGCTATCCCGTCATTTCGCAAATTCACGGACACCAGGGTTCGTATGACAATCTGTTGAACGGATACACGGACGAAGCGAAAACGGAGCTTTTAAAAACGCTGAATTTAAACGAAGCGGTAAGCGAGCAAACTCCGCCGGCGTTTATTTGGTCGACTGTTGAAGATTCGGCTGTGCCGACGGACAATGCGCTCCGCTTTGCGATGGCGATGGATAAATTCCGTATCCCGTACGAATTGCACGTATATCCGCTCGGTTGGCATGGTTTGTCTACGGCGGATTACGAAGTCAACGCGCCCAACGAACAGATTAAAAAAGTGCGCCGTTGGGTGGACGATTGCGCGGAATTTTTCCGATTGTATATCAAAGAAACTTATTAACGGGGAATAAAAAAAGGACGGCTACGCGCTCTTCCCGTAG
>JAFVRU010000145.1 GCA_017504065.1 Clostridia bacterium | reverse complement strand
TAGTCGGATAATTCCGCAAAATCCGCGTTACGGGCAAAAATATTCGCCGTAACGTATACTTTTTTCCCGAGCGAATGCGCGAACTCCACCGCCGAACGCAATTCGTCCGCGGTGAAATTGTCCGCAAACGCGCGCAAGGAGAATTGCTTCCCGCCGACGTACGCCGCGTCCGCTCCGAAATGGAACGCCGTACGAAGCTTGGAAAAGTTGCCTGCAGGCGCTAAAAGTTCCGCTTTCATATTTCGTTTACCGCCTTGTTTTCTTTCTTTTGATACACGGACAGCGCCACGCCGTCCCCGACGTTTAATACGGACGTCAAAAATTCTTCGTCGTTTGTAACCGTTTCCAAATACGAGCGGATTTTTTCCACAATCGAACGGCGTTTTTGGGGAGTCGGTTCTTCCCCGCTCACCCAGCCGTATAACAGTACGTCGTCGGCAAACAGCACTCCGCCGTCCCGTAATAGACGTTTCAAATCGAATAAATATTTCTCGTACTGCGCTTTCGGACCGTCCAAGAACACGAAATCGAACGTTCCGTCCATCATTGAAAGAATCTCGCCCGCGTCGCCCAAATACGAAGTTACGCGATCGGTTACGTCAAACTCCGCAAAGTGTTTTTTCGCTTCCAAATACCGGTCTTCTTCCAATTCGATCGTCGTTAGTTTTGCCGTCGGGCAGGCTTGTAGCATCGCGATCGACGACAAACCGACCGCCGTACCGATCTCTAAAATCCGCGTAGGTTTTACCGCCGCCAACGTCAACAGCAAGAACTGTAACGTTTCGTCGTCCGCAACGGGGATTCCGCGCGACAACGCGTCCGCGCGAAGTTCCGAAATCCGCCCGTCAATATGCAATTTTACCAAGGACGCCGTGTAATTCATATCCGCCTTCTTTTGCGTTTTTTGCCCCTTTTTAGCGCGTTATACGTCTAAAATGGATACTATGATCAAAGGAGCTTGTTTTGTCTTTTTATAAAAATGGTTTTTCAGCGCTTTGCGAATAAACGCCGCAAATTCTTCTTTGTTGCCGTTTTCGTAGTCGTAATTCTCGATCGCGCGACGAGCCACCGCTTTGTACTCGTCTTCTGTATCGTCCCCCGCGAATACGCAGCCGTGCGCTTCCATAACGGGATCGTTGATCACGTAGTTCCCCGTAACCGCCACCGAAACGGTGAATACGCCGTCAGCGGACATTTTCAAACGGTCTTTCATGACTTCGCTCGTGCCGTAATCTTCTACGCCTTCCCCGTCAATCAAACGTGTACCAGCAGGAATATTCTCCCCGAATTTCAGCTCGTTTGCCGTAAGCTCCACACAGTTCCCCACGTCGGTAATCAAAATGTTCCGAGCGGGCATACCCAAAGCTTCCGCAAGCTGCGCATGCCGTTTTAAATGACGGTATTCGCCGTGTACGGGAATAAAGAATTTCGGGTTGAGCAAGGAATGCAAAATCTTATGTTCTTCCTGACAGGCATGTCCCGAAACGTGGATTTTTTCCAAGCTTTCGTACACGACCCGCGCGCCTTTTTTATACAAATTGTTGATGACGCGGTAGATCATTTTTTCGTTGCCGGGGATCGGGTTCGCCGAAATGATGATCGTATCGTTCTCCCCAACCGTAACTTTGTTGAAATCCCCCGACGCCATACGCGTCAACGCACTCATGGGTTCACCCTGCGAGCCCGTAGAAACGATCACAAGCTCCCCGTCGAACAGATTTTTACATTTTTCAATATCGAGCAATACGCCTTCGGGAATTTTCAACTCCCCGATTTTGACCGCCGCTTCCACGACTTTGAACATACTCCGTCCCGAAAGCGCGACTTTTCTACGGTATTTGACCGCCAAATCGATGATTTGTTGCAATCTGTGCACGTTAGACGCGAACGTTGCAATGATCAAACGGCGGTACATATTCTCCGAAAACAGGTGGTCGAGCGTCGTGCCGACGACCGTTTCGCTCATCGTGTACCCGGGGCGTTCGATATTCGTCGATTCGCCCATATACAAAAGCACGCCTTCTTTACCGAGCTCCGCAATCCGTTTGAAATCGATCGGCTCGCCTGCGACGGGGGTTAAATCGATTTTGAAATCCCCACTGTGATAAATCAGCCCGTTCGGAGTACGGATCGCCAAGGCGCATGCCCCCGAAATCGAGTGGTTGACGTTGATGAATTCCACTTCGAACGCGCCGAGTTTGATACGCTCCAAGGGCTGGACAACCCGTTCTACGGCGTTTTGGATATGATGCTCTTGCAACTTGTTGTCCGTGAGCATTAAAGTCAATTTCGTGCCGTAGATGGGAGTATCGGGGTTGATTTCTTTCATTAAATAGGGTACGCCGCCGATGTGGTCTTCGTGACCGTGCGTCAATAATACGCCCCGAATTTTGTCTTTATTTTGTACCAAATACGTGATGTCGGGCACAACCGAATCGATTCCCGGCATGTCTTCGTTGTTCGGGAAAGTCAATCCTGCGTCGATGACGATGATATCGTTTCCGTATTCCAACGCGGTCATGTTCTTTCCGATCTCACCGACTCCGCCGAGAAACAGCACTTTGACCGCTTTTTCTTTTTTCCTTTTTGCTACCGACGTTTTTATTACCAAAGTTTTTTCAACGGGTTGCAAACGGTTGCGTTCGCGCGGTGGAGTCATTCGATTGCGGGATACAGGATTCTTTTCCGCTTTTTTTACGGGAGTTTTCGGTTCGAAAAACACCGCGTCAAAAGCCGTACCCATCGGATTTTTCTCTTTCGTGCGACGCTTTTTGGGGGTAGCGTTTGCTACCGAGCCCGTTCTTGGTTCTTTTCTTTCTTTCACAGTTCCTTTTTTTCTCCTTGGCGACATTTCGCCTATAAAATAGAGAGCCGAAAATATGGATTGTTCAGCTCTCTTTCTTTATTCGTATATATCTTTTGTTTAGAAGTTCAAATCCACTTTCTTCTCTTTCGTAGCTTTGATAAATCCGTCGTCGAAAAGTTGTTTGGTGGATTGATATGCGAATTCTTCTACGTAATCAACCGCTTCAAAATCCGCTTCCTTTTCCGCGCCGAGTTTCGTCGCAAGATAACCGACCAACCGAAGCGCTTTCTTCGCTGCAGCCCCGCTCTTTATTTTTACCATAAACGGCGTGCTTTCATACGCTTTTTGCGCGCCAACGTCTTTTTG
>JAFVRU010000144.1 GCA_017504065.1 Clostridia bacterium | reverse complement strand
TGAACGGATTTCGTACGTGAAGATCGTTGGGGAAACTCAGCTCGACCAACTTAAAAAAGGGCAGGTGGACGTTTTGGCGCAAATCACGGGCGGGGAAGAAACCCGCGCGGCGCTCGCGCTCGTGGACGGCGTGAAATTCAAGGAAACGCATTACGATCGAGCGGGGTATGGAAAACTCGCGTTCCGCTGCGATTTCGGCGCTACGCAGTTTGCGGAAGTCCGTCGGGCGGTCATGCGTACGATCGACCGCGACGAGTTCGCGCAGACGTTCACCGGCGGTTACGGCAGCGTCGTGCACGCGCCCTATTACGTGGGTTCGCCCGCGTATCTCGCGGTCAAGGATCGGCTCAAACTCGACAAATACGAATATAGCGTAGAAAACGCGAAAGCGGAGCTTGTCCAAGGCGGTTGGATTTATAACGCGAACGGCGGGGAGTACGTGGAAGGGCAGGGCGTACGATATAAAAAGCTGCAAGGCTACGAAAAGACGTACAACAATTTGACGTTTGCTGCTACGGACAATAAATACAAGACGGTGAAAGTGGACGGGGAGTATTATATGCCGCTCGTCATTAATTGGATGGGCACGCAGCCCAACCCCGTAACCGATCAGCTGATTACCGCTTGGAAAAACAGCTCCAACGCGACGGAAAAGCTGGGTATGTATATCACCTACGCTTCGGGGGATATGACTTCGGCACTCTACGGGGAGTACTGTCAAATGCCCGCCTACGGGTTCACGAGCGCAAAATACGGCGCGGTGAATTTCGCGACAGGCTTCACGGGCGCGGCGTACGATCAAGCGTTTGCTTGGACGCTCGATCGGGAGAAATACGACAATTACAGCACGAACTATTTGATGGACGAAGCGGACTTTTTGGAGAATTACGCAAACTAAACGGGGGAACTATGGGAAAATATATCGTAAAACGGCTGGGATATATGCTCTTGGTATTGCTGATTTTATCCTTTCTCATTTTTCTCGTCTATAACATGCTGCCCGTGGACAAAGCCGCGGATATGGCGATGCAGGAAATCGCCGCAAACAAACACTTGAACTATGCGGAGCGGTATTTGTATTGGCAACGCCGCTACGGCTTGGACGGCGGAATCGTAACGCGGTATCTGCGTTGGTTCGGTTTCGCGCCCTTTTACGACGGGTCGTATAACGGGCTCTTGCAAGGCAATTTCGGTTCGTCCGTCGCTTACGGAAAACCCGTTTTGGACGTCGTGAAAACGCCCTTGCTCAACACCGTGTTTCTCAACGCGTTCGGGGCGGTCGCCGCGCTCGGAATCACCATACCGCTCGGGATTTTTTGCGCTTCGAAACGGGGCAGCAAACGGGACGTGGGGATTCAGTTCGGCACGATCGTAGGCTACAGTATGCCCGTATTCATTACCGCGATTCTGTTTATTTGGCTGTTTGCCATTCAACTCAATCTTTTCCCTGTATCGGGTATGACTTCCGTTGGGAAAGACTATACGGGCTTTCGGGCGTTTTTAGACAAGCTCTACCATTTCGCTCTGCCGTTGATCGTCATGACGTTTTGCTCGCTCGGCGGTATGACGCGGTACGTTCGCGCGGCGATGATCGACGCGCTTTCACTCGACTGCGTACGCACGGCGCGCGCCAAGGGCTTGCGGGAACGGTTGGTCGTGAAAAGCCATGCTTGGCGAAACGCCTTAATCCCCGTCGTAGCGCTTGTAATCGGTTGGTTGATCGGGATCTTTTCGGGCTCGATCATGATTGAAAATATTTTCGGAATCAACGGAATCGGCAAAGTCTATTTCGACGCGTTGACGGCAAACGACAACGAGATCGTATTGGCGCTGCAAATGTTCTATATTTTTCTCGCCTTAGTCGGCAACTTGCTCGTTGACTTGGCGTACGGGCTTGTCGATCCCCGTATTCGAGTCGGCAAATAACGCAAAAGGGGTTGGAGTATGCAAAAGGATCGTGAAAATTGGTTGCGGCGCGCGGTTCGAGCGGTGAAACGCGGCTTTCATCGGGCGTTCCGTTGGTGTAAACGCGCCGTTTTGGGCGGGAGATCGGAGCTCCAAACGCAAACGGGCAAAATCGAATCCCCGTCGCGGCTCGTTCGGGAAGCGTTTTTCCGTAAGAAAACGGCGGTCGTTGCGCTCGTGCTACTCGTCGGGCTGTTTTTGTTCGTCTTTCTCGCGCCGTCGTTCGTGCCGTTCGACGTCAACTACACCGATCCCTTGCAGCAGAACGTCGCGCCGTCCTATTCCTTGCGTTCCGTGCCCAAAAAACTCAAAAAACAAATCGCGTATATCGACGGGTTTGCCGATTCCACGGTCGGCGTTTCAACAGGCGGAAAGCTTTACGTTTGGGGGAATACCAAAAACCGCTTAAACGGCGCGAATTTCAAGAACTTTCCGCAAGAAATCCGCTCGGACGGAGTCGCGTTTGCTTCGGCGGGGAAAGACCATATCATCGCGTTGACGACGACGGGTAAGCTCGTCGGCTGGGGGGATAAAAGCTGCGGACAATACGGCGTAGAACCCGTGCTCAACGCCCTACCTATGCCCGAAAAACTCACGGGGTATATCGAGCCGAGCTCGGTAAAACAGCTCCTTTGCGGGTATCAGGCGAGCGCGCTCGTCTTTCAAACGGGGGAAGTTTGCGTTTGGGGAAATACCAACGCCGTGCGGAATTTGTCGGAGTTTTCGGGGCGCAAAGACGTAGCCAAAATGGCGTTCACGAACGCGGCGGCGGTGGCGTTACTAAAAGACGGGAGTATAACGACGGGCGCGGAAGATTTGTTTACCGCCGCAGTCAGCTCCCGCTTGGGTCGAACGACCTTGCGCGCCGCCCTGCAGGGGGAACGGGTAACCGAGCTCGTAGCGACGGGCAAATGTATCGCCGCCACCACCGAACGGGGAACGCTGATCGTTGCGGGCGCGTTCGAGAACGGGGAAGACGAATTGCCCGTACTTGCCAACGGAGAAGTTTTCACGGCGTTGGACGGGGGAACGCGACATTTTGTCGGGGTTACGAATTTCGGGAACGTGTACGCTTGGGGACATAACGCTTACGGGCAATGTAACGCGGCTAAGCAAGGCGCGCGGGTATATGCGGGTTCGCTGCAAACGTACGTCGTGGACGAAACGGGAAAACTGACGGATAGCGCGGGTTTAAAAGGGTATCTGATGGGCACGGACGGCAGGGGCAGGGACGTGTTCGCGCGGATTACGCACGGCGGGAAAACGACGATGACGATTGGCGCGGTCGCCGTCTTGGTTTCGTCGCTCATTGCGATCGTCGTCGGGTGTATTTCGGGATATTTCGGCGGTTGGATCGATACGCTGCTCATGCGGATTACGGAAATTTTCTCGTCTATACCCTTTTTGCCGTTTGCCATGCTCCTATCGCAGATCATCAAGCACTACAACGTCTCCGAAACAACGCGAATTTTTATCATTATGCTCATTTTAGGCGCGCTGTCTTGGACGGGGCTTGCCCGCATGATACGGGGGCAGGTATTAGCTGAACGCGAAAAAGAGTTCGTAACCGCCGCCCGAGCGATCGGGGTCAAGGAACGCAAAATCGCGTTCCGACACGTGCTCCCGAACGTCGTTTCCGTCATCTTCGTGAGTATGACTTTGGACTTTGCGGGCTGTTTGTTGACGGAATCGTCGCTATCCTATTTGGGGTTCGGAGTACAGCAACCCCGCCCGACTTGGGGGAATATGCTCAACGGCTGTAACAACAGCACGATCATACAGCGCTATTGGTGGCAATGGCTGTTTCCTGCGCTGTTTTTATCGCTCGCCGTCATCTGTATCAACGTGATCGGGGACGCGATGCGGGACGCGCTCGACCCGAAAAGCGATCGGGCGTAAGAAGGAGAAAGTATGCCGCTTTTGGAAATCAAAAATTTACGGACGGCGTTCCGTACCCGCAAGGGCGTAGTCCGTGCGGTCAACGACGTGTCGTTTACGCTCCACGAAGGGAAAACGCTCGCGATCGTCGGGGAGTCGGGCTCGGGTAAGAGTGTTTCGGCAATGAGCATTTTACGCCTGCTCGACGGAAACGGGTATATCGAAAGCGGGGAAATTTTGTTCACCGAGAACGGAAAAACGCTCGATTTGGCGCAGTTACCGCTTGCGAAAATGTACGGGATACGGGGCAACCGCATTTCCGTCGTATTCCAAGAACCGATGACGGCGCTCAACCCCGTGTTCACCGTAGAAAAACAGCTTTGCGAACCCTTTTTAATCCACCAAGGCTTGACGAAAAAGGAAGCGAAAAAACAGGCGCTCGCCATGCTCGAAGCGGTGCGGATTCCGTCGCCTGAACGGGTTTTGAAACAGTACCCGCATCAGCTTTCGGGCGGAATGCGGCAACGGGTAATGATCGCGATGGCGCTCGCTTGCAGACCCAAGATCTTGATCGCGGACGAGCCGACTACGGCGCTCGACGTAACCATTCAGGCGCAGATTTTGAAGCTCATGCGGGAATTGCAAAGGGAGAAGAACACGGCGATTTTGTTCATTACGCACGATTTGGGCGTAGTCAACGAAATTGCGGACGACGTGGTGGTGATGTACTGCGGACAGGTCGTCGAGCGGGTGGAAAAAGAGAAAATTTTCAGCGATTGCCCGTACAGCCACCCGTACACGGAAGGGTTGCTCGCTTCCGCGCCGAGAAAGGAGAATATCGGGAAAAGGTTAGATCCGATCGCAGGCAACGTTCCGCACCCGTTGGAGCTTCCGAAAGGCTGTAAATTCGCACCCCGTTGCAAGTACCGCACGCAAAAATGCGTGGACGAAGAACCCGCGTTATTCGAAGTGGAAAACGGACATTTTATCCGTTGTTTTTATCCCGAAAAGGAGAATAGGAGAAGTGGAAAACACCGAAAACTTATTATCCGTGATCCGTCTTAAAAAATATTTCCCCATGCCGAAAAAATCCGTTTGGCAACGCGAACGCCCATATTTACGCGCGAACGACGGCGTAACGCTCGACATTCGCAAAGGCGAAACGTTCGGGCTCGTCGGGGAGAGCGGTAGCGGGAAATCCACGCTCGGACGAACGCTACTCCAACTCCAAAAACCGACTTCGGGCGAAACGCTGTATTTCGGGCGCTCGCTGTGGGAGTTTCGACCCAAGTACTTGCAGGAAACGCTCCGAAAAGCGGCGAAGTACAAAGCGTTGTACGATACGGGCAAGTTTGACGACGGGGAGCTTTTCAGCGCGGCGAGAATTTTCGGCGGAGCTTTGACCTTGCCGACGGAAACGTTTGGAAAAGACGTGGAACTATTGACGGAGTTTTACGACGGTAAGTCGGATTTACAGGCGTTGCAGGCTTTAAAAGCGCCGTTTGTACAGGACAAAGCGTTCGCGGAATACGAAGCGCTTGTATCAGACGGCGTAGATTTATCGCGCTTGACGGCGAAAGAGCTGCGGGTTTTGCGAAAGGATTTGCAAATCGTATTCCAAGACCCTTATTCCGCGCTCAATCCGCGCATGACGGTCGGGCAGATCATCGAAGAAGGGATTGCCACGCACAAATATTTCAAACGCGGCTCGAAAGAAATGCGGGAGTATATCTTGGAAATTATGCGGGAATGCGGCTTGCAGGAATACGCTTTGCACCGTTATCCCCATCAGTTTTCGGGCGGACAGCGCCAACGGGTGTGTATCGCCCGCGCGCTCGCGTTGAAGCCAAAATTCGTCGTTTGCGACGAGTGCGTTTCCGCGCTCGACGTGTCCATACAGTCGCAAATCCTGAATTTGCTTTCCGATTTAAAAGAAAAGGAAGGGTTGACGTATCTATTCATTTCCCACGATTTGTCCGTCGTGCGGCATATCGCCGATCGGATCGGAGTTTTGTATTTGGGCAAACTCGTGGAAACGGGGGACGCGCAAACGGTATTCGCCGAGCCGCGACATCCGTATACGATCGCGCTCATCAGCGCCGTGCCGTCCATGGAAAATAAAGGAGCGGACGGGGAGCAAATTTTGCTTGGCGGACAAACGCCGAACGCAGTTACGCCGCCGAGCGGCTGTCCGTTCCATCCCCGATGTTTCATGGCGCAGGAAGTTTGTAAAAGCGTGCCGCCGCCGTACGTGGAAGTACGGGCGGGGCAGTACTGTCGGTGTCATTTTGCAGAAATGCCGACGGAAGAAAAGAAAAAGCTCGCAAAAGGCGGGGGAGTGAGCGTAGTGGAATAGAAAAGTACGGGCGCGTGAGCGCCTGTTTTTCTTAAAATAGGAAGAAAATTTGGTGAAAGCCTGTAAAAAAGTGTAAATATCTTTTCTTTCGTGTTGACAAACGGCTTGAAAAAGTATTATAATATTACAGTACCTTGTAGAATGGCAAGGAATAAGTTTTTTTCGGAGGACAACAAACATTATGGATCCCCTACCCCTATCTATTGTAATCGCAGTATTGGTGCTTTTATCGGCGTTCTTTTCGGGAACGGAAACGGCGTTTTCTTGCGCGAATAAGATCAAGCTGAAAAGTATGGTTTCGCAAGGCAAAAAACACGCGAAAGCGGTGTATAACTTTGCGGATGAAAAGTACGACAAGCTGGTTACTGCGATTTTAATCGGGAACAATATCGTCAACTTAACGGCTTCCGCGCTCGGCACGATCTTGTTCGGTATGCTCATCAAAGACGGCAATTTGGCTGCGACCGTTTCTACTGCGGTGCTGACCGTTGCGGTTTTGCTGTTCGGCGAGATCACACCCAAGTATTTGGCAAGCATGTATCCTGAACGGTTTTGTTTCTTCTGTTATCCGTTGATGCAGCTTTTCTATTGGATTTTGATTCCCTTAAGCAAAATTTTCGACGGCTACAAAGCGCTGCTTGCGAAGATTTTCAAGCTGAAAAAAGACGAGACGGTAACGGACGAAGAACTGCTCTCGCTCGTGGAAGAAGCGGAAGAAAGCGGTACTTTGAAAGAAGATGAATCCGAACTTGTGCGTTCGGCGCTCGAATTTGACGATTTGAAGGTGGAAGATATACTCGTACCCCGCGTAGACGTTTATGCGGTGGCAGAAGACGCGACGATGGAAGAAGTTCGCGAAATATTCCAAAAGACGGGCTATTCCCGTTTGCCTGTGTATAAAGAAACGATCGATAACGTGATCGGGCTCATTCACGAACGGGATTTCTTCGGCGGCTACATCAAAGGCGAAACGGAGATTGGGCATCTCGTACAGGAAATCGTATTCACAACGGAATACACCCGTATTTCGGGGCTTTTGAAACAGCTGCAAAAGCAAAAGATCCACATGGCGGCGGTTTCGGACGAATACGGCGGGCTAGTCGGGATCGTAACGCTCGAAGATATTTTGGAAGAACTCGTTGGTGAAATTTGGGACGAACACGACGAAGAAGAAGTGCTGTTCGGTAAGATTTCCGACGACGAATATTGGGTGGACGGTAAGTGCGAACTCGAAGCGTTGTTCGACTTGTACGAACTCGAAAACGAAGAAGACGAATACGAATCGAACACCGTCGGCGGCTGGGTAACGGAAATTTACGGCGGAATCCCGCCGATCGGCGAATGCGTCAAGGTAAAAGGTTTGGAGCTGAAAATTGTCAAAGCGACCAAACAAAAAGTCTTAAAAGTACGTTCCCGCAGAGCGGAAGAAACGTCGGAAGACGAAGAGTAAAGAAAAATTGAAAAAGGAAGATAGAAAATTATGGCAACGATTTTAGTAACGGGCGGTTGCGGTTATATCGGTTCGCATACCGTTTTAGAACTCCTGAATAAAAACTACGACGTTGTCGTCGTGGACAATTTCAGCAATTCCAGCTTTGAAAGCTTGCGTAGAGTGCAAAAGATTACAGGCAAAACGGTAACCTTTTACGAAGCGGATATCCGCGACAAAGCTGCGATGGAAAAGATCTTTTCCGCGCATTCGT
>JAFVRU010000143.1 GCA_017504065.1 Clostridia bacterium | reverse complement strand
TCTTGCAGTTCCTTTTCGAAAGCTTCCTTTTCTTTTTGCGCAGTTTCTAAAAACGCGCCGTACGCTTCGTAGAGTTTCACAAACTCCTGTTCGCCGAATTTTTGCACTACCCGATCGACAAACGACTTAAACATCGTCAAAGCCTTGTCGTATTTTTGATAAGCTTCGGGTGTAATTTCGATATATGCGATCTTGCGGTCTACTTCGTCAGGCACGCGGCGAACGACGCCGTTTTCTTCCAAGCGGTTGACCGTTTGCGAAATCGCGGAACGAGTAACCCCCAACGCTTTGGCAAGCTGTGTGGAGATCATGCGCCGACCTTCGTATTCCGCCGAAACAATTTCACCGAGCATGCGGATTTCCGTGCTGTTGAACTCCGTCGAGTGATTGGCAAACGCAATTCCGTCGCGTTTTTTGAGTAGCATGAACAACATGCCGAGATGTTTGTCGTTTTGCAAATCTTGCAAGCTTTCTTCTTTCGTTTTCATATCTGTTTCCTTCCTTTTTCCACGCATTTTCCCGAGAAAAGTACGCTAAAATTATTATAATGCTTTTTTGAATTTTTTGTCAAGAATTTTACAACAAAACACAAATATTTTCCGCTACTTTTTCGGCTTTTTTTATCCGTTTTTTAGTATACAGCAAGAATGTGATACGTTTGTGAAGAAAAAAACAAAGTTTTGTCAAAAAACAATTTTTTCCATAGCAAATTTTTCCTTGAAAAGCTTGTCAAACGCAAGAAAACGTGTTACAATATTGATACGGGCGCATTTTTTGTTCGGCTCGCCCGAAAAATAAACAAAGGATTTTTTATGATTAACGCATTATCCGAATTTTTGAAAAACTCCCTTACCGCGTATCACGCGACGGAAAACGCCAAATCGCTCCTTTTAAGCAACGGGTTTAAAGCGCTCTCGGAAACGGACGATTGGGAACTTGCCGAAGGCGGGAAATATTTTGTTGAACGCGGCGGAAGCGCCTTGATTGCCTTTACCGTCGGGGATTTAAACGCTTTTTCCTATAAGATCGTGGCTTCGCACACCGACTCCCCTGCGCTCAAAGTCAAAGAAAACCCCGAAATGCGTTCGGGCGCGTATACGACGCTCAACGTGGAAAAATACGGCGGCGGGATTTGGTATTCTTTTTTCGACCGTCCGTTGAAAATCGCGGGACGCGTGATCAAACGCGACGATACGCGGGTATACCCCGAAACGGTTACCTTGCCCTATCTCGTTACCATTCCGTCCGTAGCGGTACACCAAAACCGTAACGTCAACGACGGATTCTCCGTCAATCCGCAAGTCGATCTTTTGCCCTTGTATGCTTTGGGGGAAGAAAAGGACTTTCTGTCCGATTTGGCGGGCGAAAACGAGATCCTTGCGCACGATTTATTCGTCGTGAACGCAGACATGCCCTATTCGTTTGGGAAGAACGACGAATTTTTGGCTTCGCCGCGGATCGATAATTTGACAAGCGTTTACGCGTCTTTGGAAAGCTTGATCTCGCACACGTCTTCGGGCGGGATTTGCGTGGCGGCTTGTTTGGATAACGAAGAAGTCGGTAGCCGCACTTTGCAGGGCGCGGGCAGCGATTTCTTGGAGAATGTATTACGGCGGATTGCCTATGCGCTCCGCTTCGACGACAACGAATATTACAAGGCTCTGGCTTCATCGTTCCTATTCTCGGTGGACAACGCGCACGCCGTACACCCCAATCATCCTGAAAAGAGCGACCCCACCAACAAAGCGGTGATGGGCGGCGGGATCGTGATCAAATCGCATGCAAACAAAGCGTATACCACGGACGGTATGTCCGCCGCGGTTGCGAAAACGGTATTCGACCACGCGGGCGTTGCTTATCAAAGCTTCTTTAACCGTTCGGACGCGCAAAGCGGCGGAACGCTCGGTTCGATCTCGCTTGCGCACGTGAGCGTGATGTCCGTAGATATCGGGATCGCGCAGCTTGCGATGCATTCCGCGTGCGAGTGTTTTGCAAAAGCCGATTATGAAATGATGACAAAGGCATTGACGGAATTCTATTCTTCGGAAATTCTCGTCGATGAAACCGGAATCCACGTACGATAATTTACGCTAATCCCTAAAAGCAAAATCGCCCCGTCGGCAAGCTTGCCGACGGGGCTTTTCATGTTCAATCCAACCGATTAACCGATAATAAACGCCTTAAACGCAAGGTATTCTTCGTACAAGTCCGCCTTGGAAATGACTTCGTAAGGCGCGTGCATGGAAATTACGGGCACGCCGATATCGATCGTGTCGATATTCATTTTCGCGATGTATTTGGCTACCGTACCGCCGCCGCCGACGTCTACTTTACCGAGTTCGCCCGTTTGCCAAATAACGCCGTTGTCGTCGAACAGCTTCCGCAAATACCCGACGTATTCCGCGTCCGCGTCCGAAGAACCGCTCTTGCCGCGCGCGCCCGTGAACTTGGTTACGCAAGCGCCGCAGGATACGTAGGAAGAATTGAGTTTTTCCAATACTTCGGGATAGTTGGGATCAAAACCCGCGTTGACGTCCGCAGACAAGCACTTGGACTTGGAACGAACGCGCGCAGACGTCGTACCGAACGAACGCGCGATCTCGTCGATCAAATCGGTAAATACCGCGCTTTGCATACCCGTCGTGCCTTCACTGCCAATTTCTTCCTTGTCCGCAAGCACGACCATGACCGTGTGTTTGTCCGATTGCGCGTCGAAAAGCGCCGTGTAGGCGGGATAGGAGCAAACTCTGTCGTCGTGTCCGTACGCGCCGATCAAACCGCGGTCGAACCCGATGTCTTTTGCGTTATAAGCAGGGACAAGCGAAAGCTCCGCGCTCAAGAAATCCGCTTCGTTCATGCCGTATTTTTCGTTCAAAATCTTCAAGAGATTTTCTTTGACCGTCTTATCCTTGTCGTCTTTTGCAGCCGTGTAGGGAATATTCCCGAACCAAATATTGAGATCTTCGCCCCCGATCGCTTCGCCCAAGGGCTTCGCGTTTTGCTTCGCAGCCAAGTGGGGTAACAAATCGCTGATGTAGAAAACGGGGTCGTTTTCGCCTTCCCCGATCTTGACGTTGATCACGCTTCCGTCCGCCAACGCTACGACGCCGTGCAACGCAAGGGGAATCGTCGCCCATTGGTATTTACGAATTCCGCCGTAATAATGCGTTTTCCCGAACGCGATTCCTTCCGATTCGTACAAAGGAACTTGTTTCAAGTCCACGCGCGGGCTGTCAATGTGCGCCGCAAGGATTCGAATTCCTTCTTCCGCAACGTCCGCCGTACCGATCTTGACCAAATAAATGTTCTTGCCGCGGTTGTTGTAGTAGATCTTATCCCCCGCTTTCAGCGTTTGCCCGAATGCAAAGGGCTTATAGCCCATTTTCTCCGCTTGTTCCTGTACGTACGCGCACGTTTCGCGTTCCGTTTTGCCCGCGTCGATAAAGGTCTTGTAGCCTTCCGCGTAATCGAAAATCTCTTTCATGAGTTTTTCGTCCGCCGTTTCGTACACGTTCGTTCTTTTGTAAGCCAATTCGCTCATAGTTGTATCTCCTTTATTCTTCTTTTTATTATTTTTAGTGTAAAAATCCGCGCAAAATCTGTTCTTCCGCTTCCTTTTCCGTCAAGCCCAAAGTCATGAGCTTGACAAGCTGTTCACCTGCGATTTTCCCAATCGCCGCTTCGTGAATGAGTTCCGCGTCCACGTGATTCGCCGAAAGGCAGGGCGCAGCGGTAACCGAAGCGTCGTGCATGATGATCGCGTCGCATTCGGTATGCCCGTAACAGGGCGCGTTGCCGTTCATCGTCGAAACGAAGCGTTGCTTGGACGAATCCGCCGCTACCGAACGGGACATTACGTCCGCGCGGCAGCCTTCGCCGTCCATGTCGATCACGAAATCGGTGTCCGCTTCCTGTTTGCCGTGCGTATAGAGCTTCTCTTTCACGATAAACTCCGCGCCCGATTTCAAGGTCGCTTTGGTAATACGTTTGGTGGAATCGATGCCCTTGATTTGGGTGGTTTCCATTTCCATCCGCGCGCCTTCGTCCAAGTATACGACCGTTTCGGGGTTCATCACGTTAGAGCCGTTGCCGTCCCCTTCGCCGTAATGTTTTTCCACGTACTTGATCTTCGCGTTTTTGCCGACGTAGAAGGTATGCACGCCGTCGTGGCGGGAAGTCATGTCCATGCCGCCGCAGTTATGAATTCCACAGCCTGCGACGATTACGACGTCGGCGTTCTCGCCGATATGGAAATCGTTATACACCATTACTTGGTGTCCGACTTTGCTGATGATGACGGGGATATGCACGCTTTCCTTTTTCGTGTCGGGTTTGATATAAATATCAATCCCCGATTTCCCGTCCGTTTTGCTGACGATATCGATATTCGCCGTCGTGTTTCTGCCCAATGCTTCGCCATTGCCGCGAATGTTATACGCTCCTTCGGGTACGCCGTGCAAATCGGCGATTTTTAACAATAAATCCTTTTCGATTGCATCCATCTTTCCTTTGCCCCCTTACATTTTCTCCGTCAAAACGGGACAAGCGTCTTTCCCGAGCAGCTTCGGCAAAACTTCTTCTTTCTTCCCGACGTTTTGCACTTGCCCGTCCGCAATCACTACGATCTTATCCGCTATATTCAAAATGCGTTCCTGATGGGAAATAATCAAAATATTCCCCTGCGTTTTTTCGTACATGTTTTGGAATACTTTGATCAAGTTCCCAAAGCTCCAAAGATCGATCCCCGCTTCCGGCTCGTCGAACACGGAAAGCTTGGTCGAACGAGCCAAGATCGTCGCGATCTCGATACGTTTGAGCTCCCCGCCCGAAAGGGACGCGTTGACTTCGCGGTCGAGATAATCTCTCGCGCACAACCCCACTTCGGAAAGATATGCGCAGGCGTCGGAAACTTTCGTATTCTTGCCCGCCGCAACGTTGATCAAATCGCGCACCGTCAAGCCCTTGAACCGCACGGGTTGTTGGAATGCGTAGGAAATCCCGCGCTTTGCCCGCTCGGTGATCGAAAGGTCGGTAATGTCTTCGCCGTCGAAATAAATCCTACCCGAAGTCGGTTTGATGATCCCCGCAATGACTTTCGCAAGCGTGGATTTCCCGCCGCCGTTCGGGCCTGTGAACGCCACAAACCGCTCGTCGAGCTGCAAGTTGACGTCTTTCAAAATGTATTTTTCTCCGAGTTCGTCCGAAACCCGATAGCTTACGTTTTTCAGTTCTAACATAGTACCACCCGTTTCCGTATTCTACGGAAAATTTTTCTCTCGTTTCATTTATACCGCAAAAACCGCGCGCTTAAACGCGATCGGCAAGATTTTCGACAATTTTCATTCCAAAACGCCGTACGTTTCTTCCACTTTCGAGCCTTCGCCTTTCGTCGTTAGCGTATACCCGCTTTTTTCCAACGTCCGAACGGACCAAATCACGTTCTCGAGCGTTACGTTGCCCGCAAGCGTTACGTCCGTATCCGTGTTAAGCTTTGCGAGCGCGTATTCCCCGTCTTCCAGCTCCACGCGCAAACCGATGAACGTCAAACTCGCCACCGTCGGCAAGGGAGCGGAAAAACTCGCCCCGTCGCCATAGATCACCGCGCCCGTTTCTTTGCTGATTTTCGTTTGCGGATACAAATTGATCTCATACCTGCCTGCCGCATTCGTCATTTTTTGGAACGCTTTATCTAAGGACATATACATCGTAGCTTCGCCGTTTTCTTCCCAAACGGCTACGGGCGACGAAAGCGATTCCGACAGCGTGGGTAGCGTGTATTGGTAGTCCATACCCCAGCCCGTTTCGGGCGAATACGCCCTATGCGTTTCCGCAAACTCCGTCGCAGATTTTCCAAACCATTGCCGCGACAAGTATTTCGCGTCCCCCCAAGTGGCGTCAATCGTATACCAAACGCCATCGATCTCCACGACGTTCCAGGCGTGTCTGCCGTAATTGTCCGTCGACGAAAAATCCCCCGCGAGCCCCGTTACGTTCAAGCATTCCAAACCGAACAACCCGCAAAAATAATCATACGTTTCAGCATACGTTTCGCAAACGCCCAACCCGTACAACGCGCCGCCTGCGGCATTGTGCGCCCAAGTCGCGTCTTCCGCCGTTACGCCGTCCGATTCATAAGCGTATTCGATCTTCTCGATCAAATAATCGTACACCGTCAACGCCCGTTCCGTTTCCGTCGTCAACGTGCTCACGTACCGATCGCAATCGAGCGCGAACGTTTCGATTGCGCGTTGCGTATACAAACGGTCGGCGTACGCTACGTAGTCCGCTTCAATGCGGATATGTAAATACGCGCTGTCTTTCAACAGCGAATTGTCTACCCAAAAATACGCGGGATTCTCTTTGCGGAAAATCGACCAAACCGCATACGCTTGTTCCAACGTCAAGCCCTTTTCGGCGTAATTGATCTTTCCGATAATGCGGTTGGAATCCGTAACTTCCCGCTCGGAATCGTGAAACTCCGTGCAAAGCGTATACATCTCGTCGTAAAACGCTTGCAGCCCCGTACCGATTTCTAACGTTGCAAAATAGTTATAGCCGTATTGTTCGGACGGGAGCGGCGTGGAAAAATCCAGCGCAACCGCTCTGCCCAAATCTTCTTTCGTGCCGTCCGTATAGTGCGCGATTTTATGCCCGATCTCATCCGTTTCCGTGCGTTCGACCGTCTTGTTCGGGTCAGGCTCGCTCGGAGTGGGTTCGGGAATCGGAGTAGGTTCGGGCGTTGGCTCGGGTTCAGGTTCGGGAGTCGGAGTCGGCTCGGGCTCGGGTTCAGGCTCGGGCTCGGGTTCAGGCTCGGGCTCGGGTTC
>JAFVRU010000142.1 GCA_017504065.1 Clostridia bacterium | reverse complement strand
GGTCTACTTGATAGAGTTCAAAGGGAAAATCCGCCGTGCCGTGTTGTTTGAGTTCGTTGACAATCATAAATGCTTTCCAATGTGAAAATAATTATAGTTTTTACCATTATACCACAAGTATTTGCAGAAAATCAAGTATATAATTATAATATAGTAAGAAAAACATAGTGGGGCGGCAAAAAATGGATCAGGATATAGGAAAGACAATCGACGGGATACGGAAAGCAACGGGCGTGCCGTATTTGGACGTGGTTTGTTTCGACGGATACAAAGAAGTTTTCCGACACGTTTCGGGCGACGGAGCGACGGGAAAAGAACGGCTTATGATGTATTCCTGTACCAAGCCGATGACGGTAGTCGGCGCGATGCGGCTTGTCGAACGCGGCGTTTTGGACTTAGATGACGAAGTGGAAAAATACTTACCCGAAGCGAAAAATGCGTACGTATTAGATGAAAACGGGAAGAAAACTCCCCCGAAACAAAAGATGACGATTCGCAACCTTTTGTCGATGTCGGCGGGGCTGGATTATAACGTGAAAGCCGAGCCCGTTTTGCAGGTAGTAAAAACGCTCGGAGAAGGGGCGACGTTACGGGATTGTATTCCCGCGTTCTTTCAAAGCCCGCTTTGTTGCGAACCGAATACCAAGTTCGTATATAGCATGTGCCATGACGTTTTGGCGGCGGTGATCGAAGTGGTTTCGGGAAAGAAATTCTCGGCGTATATGGACGAAGAAATTCTACAGCCGTTGGGCATGCAAAAGTCCTATTTTGACAATCGGGAAGTTCCGTTTGCAAAAATGTATCAAGCAACGGAGCAGGGCAAGATTGAAGAAACGGATTGTAAAAACGTATTATTGCCGACGAAAGCGTATGAAAGCGGCGGCGCGGGGCTGATTTCCACGGTGGAAGATTACGCGCTGTTTGCCAAGGCGATTGCAAACGACGGCGTCGCGGAGAACGGGTATAGGCTGATGAAAAAGGAAACGATCCAAGAGATTTACACGGAGCAAATGTCGCGGATCGGGTGTCGGAATTTCGAGTGCGTACAAGGCGACGGGTATAGCTACGGCTTGGGCGTTCGGACTCGCGTGCAGGCGACGGATTGGGGCTTGCCCGTAGGGGAATTCGGTTGGGACGGTTGGGCAGGCAGCTATTTGATGATCGATCCCAAGCACAAGATTTCCGTCGTCATGGGCATGCATTTATGCGATTGGTATTACGTTTTCCATAACCATTTGGATATCGTACGTTTGTTATACGAAAATATATTAAAAATAAAAGGATAAGGAGAAAATATTATGGCAAAAAGTAGACTCATCGGGAGCTATCCCGTAATCGGGATTCGTCCCACAATCGACGGCAGACGCGGACCTTTGAAAGTGCGTGAAAGCTTAGAAGTACAAACGATGAACATGGCGAAGAATGCGGCAAAGCTCATTCAAGAGAACGTGTTCTATTCGAATGGCGAGCCCGTAAAAGTAGTGATCGCGGACACGACAATCGGTCGTGTAGCGGAAGCAGCGGCTTGCGCGGACAAGTTCAAAAAAGAAGGCGTGGATATTACGCTTACCGTAACGCCGTGTTGGTGCTACGGCAGCGAAACGATGGACATGGATCCGATGACGATTAAGGCGGTTTGGGGCTTTAACGGTACGGAACGTCCTGGCGCGGTATATCTTGCGGCGGTGCTCGCAGGACACGCGCAAAAGGGCTTGCCTGCGTTCGGGATCTACGGACACGACGTACAGGATCTCGACGATACTTCGATCCCTTGCGACGTCGCGGAAAAGATTTTGCGGTTTGCGCGCTGCGCGGTTGCGGTGGCGACAATGCGTGGAAAATCCTACTTGCAAATCGGTTCGATCTGCATGGGGATCGCGGGTTCGATCGTCAACGTGGAAATGTTCGAAGAATATTTGGGTATGCGCGTAGAGAGCGTGGACGAAGTGGAAATTATCCGCCGCATGACGGAAGGTATTTACGACGAAAAGGAATATCAAAAAGCGCTCGCTTGGGTCAAGGCGAAATGTAATCCCGACTTCGATAAAAACCCGCCTGAACTCCAAAGAACGGCGGAGCAAAAAGAAAAGGATTGGGAATTCACGGCGAAAATGGCGTGCATTATAAAGGATTTGATGAACGGCAACGCGAATTTGCCCGTTGGCGCGGAAGAAGAAATGGTTGGGCATAACGCGATCGCCGCGGGCTTCCAAGGTCAAAGACAATGGACGGACTTCTATCCTAACTGCGATTTCCCCGAAAGTATTTTGAACTCCACGTTCGATTGGAACGGCGCGAGAGAACCGTATATTTTGGCGACGGAAAACGATAGCTTGAACGGCGTTTGTATGTTGTTTGGGAAGCTTTTGACGGGCAGAGCGCAAATCTTTGCGGACGTGCGTACCTATTGGTCGGGCGACGCGATCAAGCGCGTAACGGGCTACGAAATCGACGGCAAAGCAAAGGAAGCGGACGGGTTTATTCACTTGATTAACTCGGGCGCGGCGTGCGTGGACGCTTGCGGCGAAGTTAAGGACGAAAACGGCGCGGCGGTCATGAAAAAATGGTGGGAAATGACGGACAAAGATATCGACGCTTGTATGCAAGCGACGACTTGGCCGTATGCCGATCTCGGCTATTTCCGCGGCGGCGGGTATTCGTCTCGGTTCGTAACGAGAGCGGAAATGCCCGTTACCATGATGCGCTTGAATATGGTCAAAGGCTTAGGCCCCGTCATGCAGATTGCGGAAGGCTGGACGGTGAGTATTCCCGACGAAGTAACGCATAAGCTTTGGAAGCGTACCGACTATACGTGGCCCTGTACTTGGTTTGCGCCGAGAATTACGGGCAAGGGCGCGTTTAAGACGGCGTACGACGTGATGAACAACTGGGGCGCGAATCACGGCGCGATTTCCTACGGACATATCGGTGCGGATTTGATTACCATGTGTTCGATGCTCCGTATCCCCGTTTGCATGCACAACGTAGACGAAGACAAGATCTACCGTCCTGCGAGCTGGAATGCGTTCGGCATGGATAAGGAAGGACAGGATTATCGGGCTTGCCAAGCGTACGGACCGATGTATAAAAACGTAAAATAATCACGAGAAAGGGCTATGCAAAACGCATAGCCCTTTAAACTCGGCTGTCAAACACTTGCAAAAACCGCGCCGTCGTGCTATAATAAAGGGCAGGAGAGAAAAATATGCAATACGTAGAATTGACCATTCATACCACGACGGAAGCCAGCGAAATTATTTCGGATATTATGTGGAATTACACCGATTACGGCGTAACCATTTGCGACCGCGCGGATATCATCGCCTTGCAAACGGCGAAAGAAACGACTTTTTGGGACTATATCGACGACGAGCTGACGGAAGAAAAGAATTGCGACGTGCTCGTCAAATGCTATATCGCGGAAGACGTCGCGGCGAATACGGTCGCGGCGATTTTGCAGGATATCCGCGACGCGCAGGAACGGAGCGGCGGCGCGATCCCGTTCGGTACGCTTGAAGAAACCAAGCGTACCGTGGACGGCGACGATTGGATCAACGTCTGGAAAAAGCATTTCCGTCCCATTCACTTGGGGAAAATCGTGGTCGTGCCCGAGTGGATCGAATATACTCCCCAAGCGGACGAAAAAGTCGTGCTGCTCGATTCGAATATGGCGTTCGGAACGGGGGAGCACGAAACGACTTCGATGTGCGTGGAATTGATGCAGGAATACGTTACGCCCGAAACCGTTTGTATCGACGTGGGCTGCGGGAGCGGGATTTTGGGCATTTCTGCGATCAAGCTCGGCGCGCCCAAAGCGTATTTGACGGATATAGACCCGATCGCGGTAGACAGCGCTTTGCACAACAGCGAGCTTAACGGCGTGGCGGACAAAACGGTAGTGGCGCATTCCAACTTGCTCGATAATACCGACGTGCAAGGGGACGTGGTGTTTGCGAATATTACGGGCGAAGTTTTGAAGTTGCTCGCTCCGTCGATGCCCAAGAACTTGAAAAAAGACGGGATTTTGATTTTGAGCGGCATTATCGAAAGCCGTTTGGAGATGGTACGATCGGCGTATGAAACGGTAGGATTGGAAATCCTGTCCCAAACGCAAAAAGGAGAATGGTTCGCGCTCGTATTACGGCATAAACGCGGGTAAAGGAGAAGAAAATGTCGGGTTTGAAAAGATTTTTCGTACCGTCGATCGGCGCGGAGTGCGAGCTCGTCGGAGAAGAATTCGAGCATGCGAAAAACGTGCTCCGTCTTGGCGTGGGCGCGGAAGTTGTGCTTTTGGATAACAGTGGAAAGGAGTATACCGCAATCGTTTCGACGGTCGAGAAAAAGCGTATGTTGCTCAACGTCGTACGGGAAGAAGTCGGCGCGCGCGAAGCCGCGACGGATACCCTGCTGTTGTTCGGGTATTTGAAAAACGCGGATAAGAACGAGTTTATCGTGCAAAAAGCAGTGGAGCTCGGGGTGAAAAAAATCGGCGTGTTCTCGTCGGAATTCTCGTCTGCGTATATGAACGAAAACAAGCTGGAACGCTTAAACAAGGTATCCAGGGAAGCGGCGAAACAATGTTTGCGCTCGGTTGCGCCCGAAGTAGTGTATTACGGAACGTTGCAGGAAGCGTTGCGCTCGGCGGACGGGTATGCCAATAAATTGTTCGCCTGTGAATTTGCAACCGAAAGCCACGCGGATTTGTCTACGCTGCAAGGCGCTACCGCCATGGTGGTAGGTAGCGAAGGCGGGTTTTCCCGCGCGGAAGAAGAACTTGCAAACGCGCTCGGGTTCGCTTCGGTAACGCTCGGAAAACGTATTTTACGCGCGGAAACGGCGGCGATTGCGCTCACGTCCGTCGTGATGTTTGCGCTCGGTGAACTGCGATGAAAGCGGTGGTATTTACGCTCGGTTGCAAGGTCAACGACGTGGAGAGCGGCTCGATTATTCGCGGTTTGGAAGAAAAGGGATATACCGTTTCACGCGAAATGGAGTTTGCCGATTTGTATATTATCAACACTTGCGCGGTAACCGCGGAAGCGGAGCGCAAAAGCCGTCAAACGGTGGGCAAGGCGTTCAAATGCAATCCAAGCGCAAAAGTGATCGTTTGCGGCTGCGCTTCGGAAAAAAGCCCGACGGCGTTTTTGGAAAAAGGCAACGTTTTTGCCGTAACTGGCGCGAAAAACAAGGCTCGGGTGCTCGAAATTGCGATAGGCGGCGGGGAAATTCCACTCGGCGTAGTCTTAGATGACGGCGACGGAAAATACGAAGAATTGCCTGTGCCCGAGTGCTTGAAAACGCGGAATTTCGTCAAAATTCAGGATGGTTGCAATCGGTTTTGCGCTTATTGCGTGATTCCCTATCTGCGGGGCAGAAGCCGTTCGAGAAGCTTGGAGAGCGCGGCGAAAGAGATTTTGGAAAGTCGCGCCTTTGAAACGGTGGTTACGGGGATTGATATTTCCGCATATAAGGACGAAAACGGCAACGATCTTGCCGATTTGCTGCTCGCCGTCAAGGACGCGGAAACGCGGATTCGGCTCGGGTCGATGGAAGTGAGTTTGATAACGGAACGGTTTTTGTCGGCGCTTAAACAAGTTCGGCATTTTGCGCCGCAGTTCCATTTGTCGCTGCAAAGCGGCTCGGACAAAGTGTTAAAGAGTATGAATCGGCATTATACGCGCGCAGAGTATTTGGAGAAATGCGCGATGATTTATCGGGCGTTCCCGAACGCGTCGATCACGACGGATATCATCGTGGGCTATCCGACGGAAACGGAAGAAGATTTTCAGGACTCCTTGCGGATCGTGGAAGAAGCGGGGTTTTTGCAAATTCACGCTTTTCCGTATTCCCCACGGGAAGGCACGAACGCGTATAAGAAGTATAAGGAATTGCCGTTTGCGTTAAAAAAGGAACGGGTGGATCGGTTGATCGCCAAGGGGTTAGCGGAGAAAGAGAAGTATCTGCAAAAATTTCTCGGCAAAACGTTGGAGTTTGTTCCCGAAAACTGTTTCGACGGAGTTACGGAAGGATATTCCGAGAATTATATCCGCGTCTACGTCCAAGGCGATATCGGCAAAGAACCGATACGGGTCGTTGCGAAAGAACTGTATAAAGACGGCGTGCTTGCCGTTGTAAAATAAAAGGAGAACGAGTATGGAAAACTGTATTTTTTGTAAGATCATTGCGGGGGAAATTCCTTCGCCGAGACTGTACGAAGACGACGATATGATCGTCATTCGGGATATCGAACCGAAAGCCAAGCTGCATTATTTGTGTATTCCCAAAACGCACTTCCCGTTGCTTTCGTCGGATTCGGAAAAGGTGGAAGCGGTGAAAAAATGTTTCGCGAAAATTCCGACGCTCGTGGAAAAGCTCGGTTTGCAGGACGGGTATCGCGTGGTGATCAATCAAGGCGAGAACGGCGGACAAGCGGTCGCGCATTTGCATATTCATTTGCTTGGCGGCGAGAAATTGAAAGATTTATAAGGAAAATAGTTTAAACGCGCGGCGTTTGGGCAATACTCCCTTCCGATAGAGTTTCGGAGGGGAGTATGTTTTTTTGTAGGCTCAAACAGGTAGTCGTAGCGGCATTGGCGCTACTGTTCGCGCTTGCTGTCGGGCTCGCCGTCAAAATGGGGAACGTTTGTAAGCTTTCCGCGGTATCGGGCGAACGGACGTTCTACTTGCACTCCGCTTCGTCGCAGGGATTGCGGAAAGAACGGTTGCGGGTAAGCGAGCTTGGAAACGTCGCGGGGGAAAGCGTACGCTTTTTCTACGACGGGAACGGGGAGAACGTCGCGCGGGAGATTGCGGAAACGTACGGCGCGGAGATTCTGTTTGTGGAAGAAAGCTGCGGGAAAAAGTCTTTATACTGTTTCGTGGAAAATTGGAATCACGGGTTGTCGTTATACGGGGAACGGGTCAATTTGCACATCGCGTTTGGCGACGGAGTTTGCGCGGTGGGAACTCCGATCATCTTCGACGGGTTTTGAAAAATCCTGTTCCGATGGGTATAAAACGCCGAAAAGCGGAAACAATTTACATACAAAGATTTCGGAGGATTGAAAAAATGAAAGAAAAAAACGGCAACGAAAAGAAAAAGACCCGCATGAACGGTGAAAAGAAATTTTATTTGTTCACGGCGCTCGGTTGCGCGGCGGTATTGCTCGCGGTGATCATTGTAGCAGTCGCGGTTACGAACAATACGAAGGTGAGCGAAAGCATGAAAAACCCGCAGTCGAGCTCGGTAACGGAAACGCCGAACGGCGGGGGGAACAATGAAACTCCCGACGACGGCAAGGGGGACGGCTCGGGCGGCGTGGAAGAACCGGTCGGCGGTACGGAAGGAATGGTAATGCCTTTGGCGGCGGTGTCCGTGTCCAACGACTACGGGTTCTATCATAACCAAACGCTGAATTTTTACTACGAACATCAAGGCGTAGATTTTGTCGCGGAAGCGGGCGCAAGCGTATTCGCCGTGGAAGCGGGCGTGGTAGAGAGTATCTATAAGGAAGATTTGCTTTCGGGTACGGAGATCGTGATCGATCACGGCAATAACCTGAAATCGGTGTACCGTTTCGTAACGGAAACGGAAGGATTGAAAGTGGGCGACAGCGTAGAAAAAGGACAGCTCATCGCGACGGTGGCGGAAGCCAACGGCGACGAATACAAGGACGGAGCGCACCTGCATTTTGAAATCTTGCAAAACGGAAAACACGTCGATCCCGCCGTGCACTTGACTTTGGAAGAAAAATAACCGAATACCGCCGCGGCGTGATTTTGCCGCGGCGGTAAATCTTTGTTGTATAGCGCTTGCAAAGCTTTGATAGACCGGTTATAAAATTTCATCGTAAGACATAGAATATCCTACCGAAACAAGGTGGGATATTTTTATGAGAAAAAGTATTGCGGGTTGGTTGCTGTTGGGCGTTTTGACGTCGGTTGTTCCGACGTTTTCCGCTTGTAAACAATCGGGGGAGTCGTATGCCAAATACGAAATTACCGCTGAGTACGTTCCCGAAAACAAAACGCTTGCGGGCGCGGTCAAAGTCAGTTTTGAAAATGGCGGCGATAATGCGGTTTCGCTATTGAAATTCCAACTCTATCCCAACGCCTATCGGAAAGACGCGACGTATAAGCCCGTATCGCTCGCCTATCAGAATTCGGCGTATTATGCGGGCGAGAGCTACGGAGAGATGGTGATTTCCAGCGTCAACGGCTCGAAAGGCTGGGAAGTGGCGGGGGAAGACGAGAATATTTTGTACGTCTATTTACCGCATGCGTTGTATCCTGGTGATAAAACGGTGCTGGATATCGGGTTTATGACCAAATTTGCAAGCGTCGAGCACCGCACGGGGATTACCAAGCAAACGGTCAATTTAGGGAATTGGTTTCCGATTTTATGCGGGGAAAAGGACGGCGGGTTTTACGAGTGCGTTTACGATTCCGTGGGCGATCCGTTCTACTCCAATTGCGCGGATTATAAAATCAACTTGACCCTGCCCAAGGAGTACGTTGTGGCTTCGACAGGCGGGAACGCGGAAGAACGCATACTCGAAAGCAAAAAGGTGTATACCGTGTCTGCGGAAAGCGTGCGGGATTTCGCTATGGTCTTATCCTGTGATTTTCGTGTTTTGGAATCGGATGTCGGCGGGACGCGGCTAGCGTATTACTATTACGCGGACCAAGCGCCTGAAAAGACGTTGGAAACCGTGCAAGAGAGTTTTTTGTTCTACGAAAAAGCGTTCGGGGAATACCCGTACGACGAATATTCGGTGGCGGAAACGGGATTATGTTTTTCGGGCATGGAATATCCCGGCTTGACAATGCTGTCCGATCGGTTGACGGGAGATGAAAAAGCCCGCGCGATCGCACACGAAACCGCGCATCAATGGTGGTGCGCCGTCGTGGGTAGCGATCCGACGGAAAACGCTTGGCAGGACGAAGGCTTGGCGGAGTATTCCGCCGTGTTGTTCTTCGAGAACTATGAAAAGTACGGGTATACGCGAGAAGCGCTCGTAACCGAAGCTTTGCGGGAGTACCGTTCCTATTACGACGTTTACGGCAGCGTTTTGGGGCGTACGGATACGCGTATGACGAGAAATTTGCGGGAGTATCTAAGCGAATACGAATACCGCTGCTTATCCTACGACAAGGCGCTTGTGTTATTCGATACGTTGCGCAAGAGCGTCGGGGATAAGAAATTCCTGTCGGGGCTCGCGAAATACTATCACGCGCACAAGTTCGAAACGGTAGGCGTTGGGGAGCTCGTCGGCGCGTTTGAAAAGGCGGGCGTGGACGCGCGGGGTTTTTTCGACAGCTTTTTAAACGGGAAAGGAATTTTGTAACCGTAAACGCTTGCAAAAATTTGCCGCTTGGAGTATAATGAAATACGGAAAACGGAAGCGGAGAACGGAAACTATGCCCTTATTGCAATACAAATGCCAAAAATGCGGAAAGCGCTTTGACGAGCTGGTAAAAAGCTATTTAGACGAAGTCAAATGCCCCGACTGCGGCGGGGAAACGGCGCGGGATTATTCGGGCGATATGTTTTCGGCTACGGGAAAACCGACGAAGAAATGCTCGGGGAACTGCAAAACTTGCAGCGGTTGCCGTTAAAGAAGATAGAATACAGAAAACAAGGACTGTCGACGGAACGGTCCTTTTTCATAGTTTACGGTGGGGATAAAAGTGTAAAATATATATAATAATGTATAGAAAGGGCTTTTT
>JAFVRU010000141.1 GCA_017504065.1 Clostridia bacterium | reverse complement strand
CTTAACGGAAAAATCCTGCGGTTTTATCTTTCTATTACATCATATTCTTTTGTAGTGGGATTGTGTGCCGAAAAAAATAAAATCGTAGAAAAAATCAAGACTTTTCTTTCTTTTTCCGCTTCATTTTGTTGCGAAAAACAAAAAAATAGGGTATAATGAGTATTAACCTTGGAGAATACGCTTTTGGGCGGTTCTACCGTAGAAGGAAATACATATTTTTTAACACGGGTATCTTTATTAAGAACTCGATGGAGAGCGTTATGAAAAGCAAAAGTTTTTTCTCAGCGAAAAACGTAACGGGGCTCGCGGTGTTGACTGCGCTCGTTGTCGTTTTGCAAATGTTCGGCGGCTATTTTAAGATCGGAACGACGTCTTTGAGCTTCGTACTCGTGCCCATTGTGTTGGGCGGAATTTTATACGGCGTACTCGCGGGCGCGTTTTTGGGCTTTGTGTTCGGGTTAGTCGTATGGCTGTACGGAGTAACGGGCGCGGACGTGTTCACGTCCATCTTATTCAACGACCATCCGTTTATTACGACGTTGTTGTGTTTCGGGAAAGGAATGCTTGCGGGGCTTTGCGGCGGTTTGGCGTACTCGCTTTTAAAAGGCAAAAACGAATATGCGGGCGTGTTGACTGCGGCGGTGGTTACGCCGATCGTGAATACGGGGTTGTTTATTCTCGGCGCGCTGCTCATGAGCGATTCGCTCCGCGCAAATTTCGTTGCGGACGGGGATACGGTCATCTATTTCTTGGTGATCGGCTGCGCAGGAGTCAATTTCTTGGTGGAGCTTGCCATCAATATCGTTGCCGCGCCTGCGCTGTATCGAGTAATCGGCGTTGTGCGCAAAGGTAGGTAAAAAATGATTATATGTATCGATATCGGCAATACGAATATTAAATACGCGATCTACGACGGGGACGCATTAAAAATGTCTTTCCGCGTAGCGACCGATTTCAAAAAGACTTCGGATGAGTACGGCGCGCAGCTTAGCGGTATGTTGCTCGCGCAAGGGATCGACGTTTCCAAGATCGACGGGGGGATTATTTCGTCCGTCGTGCCGTCGCTCGATTACACGATCGACAAAATGTGTTCTTTGTATTTGGGGCTCACGCCCCTGCACGTTGCGCCGGGCTTGAAATCGGGTTTGAATATCCGCTGCGACGACGCGCGGGAAGTGGGCGCGGATCGGATCGTGAATTGCGTATCGGCGATCGTCGGCTACGGCGACGGAACGCCTATGATCGTCGTGGATTTCGGTACGGCGACGACGTTCAATATCATTAACGAGAAGAACGAATTCATCGGCGGGGTGATTGCGCCGGGGATTAAGGGCTCGCTCGATTCGCTCGTCAACGGCACGGCGAAATTGCCGCGCGTGGAGATCGAAGCGCCCAAGAGCGCGATTGCCAAGAACACGGTTACGAATATGCAAGCGGGGATCGTGTTCGGGTTCGCGGGGCTCGTCGAGCATATCGTCAAGCGGATCAAGCGGGAGTTAAAAGCTCCGACGGTGAAAACGATTGCGACGGGCGGGTTCAGCAACGTGATCGCGAAAGAGATCGAATGTATTGACGTGGTAGACAAGTTGTTGACTTTGAAAGGCTTGAAATATTTATACGATTTGAACGTAGCGGAAGAATAAAACGGAAAAATCAGGGATAGGACAGGAGAGAGATAGTATGAAAAAGAAAGTAGGCGTAGCGATTCTCGGCTTGGGCGTCGTCGGCGGCGGTACGTACCGTACGCTCGTAGACCATAGAGAGTTCTATTTGAAAACGCAAGGCGTGGATATTTCCGTGGAATGTGTTTTGGACAAGAACGTAGCGAGATTAAAAGAACTCGGCGTGCCCGACGAATGTATCGCAGGCAGCATTGCGGAAGTAGTAGCCAACCCCGCGGTGGATATCGTGATCGAAACGATCGGCGGCGTGGGCGTTGCCAAAGAATTCGTTATGATGGCGTTAAAGGAAGGCAAATCCGTCGTAACGGCGAACAAGGAAATGATTAGCAAATGCTCGCACGAGTTGGAGCGCATTGCAAAGCGGAACGCTTGCGGATTGTATTATGAAGCGAGTTGCGTTGGCGGCGTGCCCATTATCCGTACGCTTTTGGACGGCGTACAAGCCAACCACATTACCGAAATGATGGGGATTGTCAACGGCACGACCAACTACATTTTGACAAAGATGGATCAGGACGGGCAGGAGTATCAAACGGCTTTGAAAGAAGCGCAACGGCTCGGGTATGCGGAATTTGATCCGACCAACGACGTGGAAGGGTTCGACTCGACGTACAAGCTTTCGATTTTGTCGTCGATGGCGTTCCATACCAAAGTACCGTACACGAAAGTATATCGCGAAGGGATTTCCAAGGTTTCTTCCTACGATATTGCGATCGGGAAGGAGTTCGGATATACCTTAAAACTGCTTGCAATCGGGAAAAATTCCCCCGACGGAATCGAAGTGCGCGTACATCCGACGTTTATTCCGTCCACGCATGCTTTGGCGGGCGTAAACGACGCGTATAACGCGGTATATCTGCGCGGCGACGCGTTGGACGACATTATGCTGTACGGGAAAGGCGCGGGCGCGTTTCCGACGGCGAGCGCAGTCGTTAGCGACGTGATCTATGCGGCTACGCATGCCGAAATCAAATATTCCACGTTCAAGAATACGGCTACGGCGGATAGCGGGGTGAAGTTCGTTTCCGATTTCCCGTCGGCGTATTACGTGCGGTTGTCGGTGGAAGACAAAGCGGGTACGCTTGCGAAGATCAGCGGAATTTTTGCGAAATACGGCGTGTCGATCGTCAAGCTTTCGCAAAAGGGTCGCGAAGAAGTGGGCGAAGGCGAAACGCCGAGATTGCCGTTGATCGTCATTACGCATAAGACGACGGAAAATCGCGTCAAAGGCGCGCTTGCGAAAATCAACGCAACCGATTTTGCGACGGTGCAAGCGATGATTCGCGTAGAAGAATAATACAAAACAGGGCGAATTTTTCGCCTTGTTTTGTATTTGAGCAACGAGAGCGAGCGTGGAAGCTTCTACAAAGCTCGTGGCTTGGATCGACAAACGCCGCGTATGTAAAAATTTTGTAAATCCTTGGAAAAACGCAAGAATGGGTTGACATACTCGGAAAAATTATGCTATAATCATATTTGAATTGATATAGACCGAAAACGGACAGGGGGCTAAAAATGCCGAAGAAAACGAACAATTTAACGGCGGAACAGTTGCGTGCCCGCGGAATAAAACGTCGGATCGCGTTGGTATTTTTCGACGCGGTTACGTTGGCGTTTTTATCCTACGCGACGTACTTAATGAACAACTGGGCGATCTTTTCGTATTTGACGATCTCCTGGCCGGTAGCGGCTTGGATCGTTGGAAACGTATTCGTTGGGATTATTCTTTTTGCGTTGTTCCGTCTGTATTCGATGGTATTTTCCACGGCGGGCATTTTGGAATCCGTTCGGATATTATGCGCGGTCGTGTGTTTGGGGCTCGTCAACGTCGTCTACATATTTTGCATCGATCGGTATCAGTATTATTTGGGGTATAGCATCGTATTGTTTTTCTGTACGCTGTTGTTCCTTTCGCTCATTGCTTCGCGGTTTGCAAAACGTATTTTGGAATCCGTCTATTCGTATTTTCTTGTAAGAAAACAGGATAAAAAACGTGTGTTGATCGTCGGCGGCGGAGAAGCGGGTTTGGCGTTAGTCCGTAAATCGTTATTCAGCGAAACCAGCCCGTATAAACCCGTTTGTATCGTGGACGATAATCCCATGCTCAAAGGGAAACTCATTTACGACGTCCGCGTTGTCGGTTCGACGAAAGACGTAGCGATGTACGCCAAAAAGTACCGCGTGGACGAAATTTTTGTCGCGCTTCCGTCTGTAAACAAAGAAACGATGCGGGAAATCTTAAACCGCTGTAAGGAATGTAAAAAGCCGTTGAAAATGTTGCCCGAATTGTCTCGTGGCGACGAAGTGGGGTTTGCGAAACTCCGCCAAGTACAAATTCAGGACTTGCTCGGACGGGCGCAGATCAACGTCAATCTTGACGAAGTTATGGGCTATATTGAAAACAAAGTCATTCTTGTAACGGGCGGCGGCGGTTCGATCGGTAGCGAGCTTTGTCGGCAGATTGCGTTGCACAATCCCAAGCAACTGATTATTTTGGATATTTACGAAAATAACGCGTACGATATCGAACAGGAATTAAAAAGCGATTATCCTTCGCTCAATCTGGTAACCTTGATCGCAAGTATCCGCGATAAGAAAAAGGTGCGCGACGTGTTTGACAAATATCGTCCGCAAATCGTATTCAACGCCGCTGCGCATAAGCACGTGCCGCTCATGGAAACAAGCCCGAACGAAGCGGTGAAAAACAACGTGTTCGGTACGCTGAACGTAGCGCAAGCCGCAGACGATTACGCGGTGGAAACGTTCGTGCAAATCTCGACGGACAAAGCCGTGAACCCGACGAATATCATGGGCGCAACCAAACGGATTTGCGAAATGATCATTCAAACGATCGGAAAACACAGCAAACACACGAAGTTCGTTGCCGTACGGTTTGGGAACGTGCTCGGCTCGAACGGTTCGGTTGTACCGCTCTTTAAAAAGCAAATCATGGCAGGTGGACCGGTTACGGTTACGCATAAGGATATCATTCGGTACTTTATGACCATTCCCGAAGCCGTTTCGCTCGTATTACAAGCGGGCGTGTACGCGCAGAGTGGACAAATTTTCGTATTGGACATGGGCGAGCCCGTCAAGATTTACGACCTTGCGTACAATCTCATCAAGCTTTCGGGATTTGAACCGAACGTGGATATCGAAATCAAATGCACGGGTTTGCGACCGGGCGAAAAACTTTACGAAGAACGGCTGATGGCGGAAGAAGGGTTGCAAAAGACTCCGAACGGACTCATCAGTATCGCGCAACCGATCGAAATTAACGAAACGGCGTTCTGGTCGTCCTTGGAACGGTTGTACGAAGCGGCGTACAGCGAAACGGACAAGATGAAAGAATGGGTAAAAGCGCTTGTGCCGACGTATACCATCGACCGTCGGGAAAGCCCCGTAATACGGTTTATTCAATCGGAAGCGGAGCAAAAAACGGCGCAGGATAAAGCGGTCAACGACTAAATGAGAAAGCGGATTTTTGTATTTTGACAAAAATCCGCTTTATTTTTTCGAAAAACACAAGGTTTTCCCTTTCAAATCCTTGCAATTTCTAATATTTTGTGTTACAATACTCCTATCAATATTTTTGATTAAACAACGGCGATCAATTCAAAAAAGTATTTGAAGGAGCGTAAGTTATGGAAAGAGTATATAATTTTTCGGCAGGTCCGTCGATGTTGCCGGAATCGGTATTACAAAGAGCGGCGGACGAGATGCTGAACTATCAGGGCAGCGGTTTATCGGTGATGGAAATGAGCCACCGCTCCCCCGTGTACGAAACGATTATTCAGGACGCGGAACGGCTGCTTCGGGAAGTCATGCAAATTCCCGACAATTACAAGGTCTTATTTTTACAGGGCGGGGCGTCTACGCAGTTCGCTGCCGTGCCGTTGAATTTGCTGTCGGGCAGCGGGAAAGCCGACTATATTCTGTCGGGACAATTTTCCACGAAAGCCTATCAGGAAGCGCAAAAATACGGCGATGTCGCCATAGTAGCTTCGAGTAAGGATAAAAACTTTTCCTACGTGCCGCGCGTGGAGCGTTCGGAATTCCGCAAGGACGCGGATTACGTGCATATTTGTTTGAATAACACCATTTACGGTACGAAATACCCGTACGTTCCCGATACGGGGGAGATTCCGCTCGTTGCGGATATGTCGTCGTGTATTTTAAGCGAGCCCGTGGACGTAAGCAAATTCGGCTTGATCTATGCGGGCGCGCACAAGAAGATGGCGCCTGCGGGTTTGACGGTGGTG
>JAFVRU010000140.1 GCA_017504065.1 Clostridia bacterium | reverse complement strand
GGACGCGGTGCTTACTTCCGATCAGGAAAATGCGAAAAATTTGATAGCGGAATGGTTTTTCAATACCGACGACAAAGTATTTGTCCTGTCGGGGTACGCGGGTACGGGAAAAACGTTCTTGATCGATTACGTCGTGCGCAACGTATTACGGCTCAAGATCGGGGAAGAAGCGGTATTTGTTTCTCCGACGGGCAAAGCGGCGGCGAATCTGGCTCGGCACGGTACGGCGGCGGGAACGGTGCACAGTTTGATCTATATTCGCGACGAAGACGCGTTCGACGTGGACGAGAACGGGGAGATCGTGGAAGAACGGGAACTGCGTTTTCTCAAAAAGGAAAAAATCGGCGAGAAAATCAAGCTCATTGTGATCGACGAAGCGTCGATGATTAATCAGGAAGTCTTGAACGATTTGTTGAGCTTTCAGGTCAAGTGTTTGTTCAGCGGCGACGGGGCGCAGCTCCCGCCTGTGAACGGAGTTTGTCCGTTGCTAGAGCATCCGCATTACACGATGAAAGAGATCGTACGGCAAGCGGCGGATAATCCGATCGTACAGCTCGCGACGATGGCGCGGCAGGGGAAAAGGATTCCGTACGGGAATTACGGGGATAAGGTTTGCGTTATTGGGAAACGGAGTTTACAGGCTCGGGATCGGGAACGGCTTTTTTTGGAAGCCGATCAAATCCTGTGCGGACGAAACGCCACGAGAAATGCGCTCAACGAAGAAATTCGCGGCTATAAAGGCATTCCCGCTACGCAAAAATTGCCGACGGAAGGGGAGAAGCTTATTTGTACGCTCAACGATTGGGAAAAACCGTTGGACGACAACAAGCATTTTTATTTGGTGAACGGGATCATCGGTCGCGCTTATGCGTTGCAGGAAGGGTTGGACGATTTGTTGACGATGGAATTCCAAGCCGATTTCATGAAAAAAAGCGTGAAAGTTCCTGTGGACGCGGGGATTTTCACCAAGGGCAAGTATACGCATTTTTACGGGGATCGGGCGGTAACGCTCGCAAACGGCATGGTTGCGCATGAAGGGAATTTTCCCGTATTACATAAATTCCGCGCCGTATCCGACGAGCCGGTGTGTCGGTTCGAGTTCGCCTACGCGATCACTTGCCATAAGGCGCAGGGCTCGGAGTTCGATTTTGTCGTTGTATTCGACGAGAGTTGGGCGTTCGGCGAAGACGCGGATCGTTGGCTGTATACGGCAATCACGCGCGCGCGGGAAAAGCTGCTGATTATCCGATGATTCTTGGATAAAAGGGCAAACCGCTTGACGGGCGCGTTCGGATTTGTTATAATAAGGAAGCTATGGCTAAAGAATTAACGCGTTGTCAAAAAATCGAACGTTCGATCATCACCACTTACCGTAAGACGATTTGGTCGCCGTTTGTATTGGCGGTGAAAAAGTATCGCCTGATCTCGGCAGGGGACAAGATCGCCGTGTGTATTTCGGGTGGGAAAGACAGTATGCTGCTCGCCAAATTGATGCAGGAATTGCATCGGCACAGCGAAATTCCGTTTGAATTGGTTTTTCTGGTCATGAACCCCGGCTACAATGCGGAGAATTTACGCAAAATTCAAGAAAATGCGGAGCTTTTGGAAGTGCCGATCACCGTTTTCGAGAGCGACGTATTCGCGGCGGCGGACGCGGCTTGCGCGGAAGCGCCGTGTTATCTGTGCGCGAGAATGCGCCGCGGGCATTTGTACGCCAAAGCCAAGGAACTCGGCTGTAATAAAATCGCGCTCGGGCATCATAAGAGCGACGTCATTGAAACGACGGTTATGGGCATGCTCTACGGCGGGCAACTGCAAGGCATGTTGCCAAGGATCAAGAGTACGAACTTTGACGGAATGGAGCTCATTCGTCCGATGTACTGCGTGTTGGAAGACGATATTTTGCGGTGGAAAGAATACAACGGGCTGGAATTTATTGCCTGCGCATGTAAATTCACGCAAAATTTGACGGGCGGGGACGAAGATACGTTCTCGGCGCGGCGCAAGGTCAAGGGGCTGATTGCCGAGCTGAAAAAGGAAAACGAAAACGTGGAGAACAATATCTTCCAAAGCGTACATAACGTACAGCTCGATACGCTTGCGGAGTATAAGCAGGACGGCAAAAAACACTCGTTTCTGGAAAAATTTGAAAATTAGCGCATATCGGAATTTTCGGCGCATAAGATAGAGTATGCAAGAAAATTCGAAACACTCGGTCGTGATCGACCAACGGAAAGTATTAAATATCAGCGGCGTAGAAAGCGTAACGTCCTTTTCGGAAGCCAAAATCACCTTATCGCTTTTGGGCGGAGAACGCTTAAACGTGATCGGTTCGGGGCTGAAAATCACAGGCTTTTCCAAATCGAACGGTTCGTTCGCGGCAGAAGGGGAAGTTACGGGGATTTCCTACGGTGGGAAAGGGTTTGCCGCCCGTATCTTTAAATAAAAATGGCGATCCAAAACCAATTTCTCGTCTTTTGCCTGTGCGTTTGCGTGGGGTTTTGCGGGGGGATCGTTTACGAGCCGTTTGCCTGCGTACGCGTAGGCTTTCGTTGCGGCAGGGGCAAGTGTAAGCCGCTTGCCGTCCTATTGGACTTGCTGTACGCGCTCGCGTTCGGAACGCTGTGTATTTTTTCGGCGTATGCGTTACGTTTTCCCGAATTTCGGGTATATATGTGTATCGGTTACGCGCTCGGCGTGGGAATATATTTAAAAACTTTGCGTAAAGTGTTTGCATTTTTGCAAAATATGTGTTATAATGTAGTCGTAAAAGTATACAAAAAAAGCAAAAAGAAAGAAAAAAAGCACAAAATTCGGAAGGAAAAAGTATGACGCAAGATAAAATGAGAAGGATTATAACGGCATGTGTTTCCGCAGGTACAGTCCTGTTGGTTTTGCTGTTGTCTTTTTTGATTTATCAATGGATCACGATCGGCGTTTACGACAAACGTATCGATAAGACGAAAGCGGAAATCGCTGAATACGAACAACAAATCAACGAGCAGGAAAAGAACTTGGAATTCTATCAATCCGAATTGTATTTGGAATGGAAGTATCAAGAATTGCAATCGCTCGAAGGGAAAAAGTAAATGAAGAAATTTGCCGTGATTGACATCGGCTCGAATTCCGTTCGCCTAATGTTCGTGGCGGACGGAAAAGTTTTATATAAGACCTTGCAAACGACCCGTTTGGGACAAGGCTTGGCAACGTCGAAGCAGTTACAAGCGGACGCGATCGAGCGTTCGGCTACGGCTGTAGCGGAGTTTGTCGCGCAAGCGAAAACGGACGGAGCGGAAAGGACGGTTGCGTTTGCTACGGCTGCGGTACGTTCCGCAACGAACGGACAAACGTTCGTGGATCGCGTTTTCGCGCTTTGCGGGCTTAACGTGGAAGTGATCGCAGGGGAAACGGAAGCGGAGCTCGGGATCTTGGGCGCGCTTGGGAATGACGACGGGTTCGTCGTGGACGTCGGCGGCGCGAGTACGGAAATCGTCGGGCGGGTACGCGGCGAAATGGTCTATAAAAAGAGCGTGGACGTCGGCGTAGTCCGTTTAAAGGACGTTTGCGGTCGGGATCGGATTGCGTTACAACAATACGCAAAAGCCGCCGTAAAAGCCTACGGGACAATTCCGATTGTTGGAAAAACGTACGCGATCGGCGGTACGGCGACGACGCTTGCGGCGCTCGTTTTGGGCTTGACGGAGTATAGCTCCGAGCGGGTAACGGGCACGGTGCTCACGGTCGAAACTATGCAAACAATGGCGGATAAGCTGCTCGAAATGACGGTAGAAGAAATCGCGGAGCTGCCGTGTATGCCGTCGGGGCGGGCGGACGTGCTCGCTGGCGGGGCGGTTTGGCTCGCGGTGTTGATGCAAGAACTCGGAATATCGGAAATTACCGTAAGCGATCGCGATAACTTGGAAGGCTACGCGATACGGCGCGGATGGATGGAAAGCGTATGAGAAGAAAGGCGGCGACAATTTATGCGGTAGGGCTCACGCTCGCGTTGGCGGCGGGGTTTTTGCTTGCGTTTTATTTCGCTTGGCAGGACGGAACGGCGGCAACGGTAGCCTGTGTCGTCGGTTTGGCTTTGGGTCTTATTCTCGCGCCGATTTTGCACGAGCTTGGACACGTGGTTTTTGCCAAAGCGCAAAACATGGATTGCGTGTACGTAAAATGTTTTTGCTTGAAAGTCTACTTGAAAGACGGGAAGAAGCGGTGGAGTTTCGCTTCGCCGTTTGCGCCCGACGAAACGCAAGTTCTTCCAAAATCGGGCGGAAATATGCAAAAACGCGCGGCGTGGTATACGCTCGGCGGGTTGTTTTTCGGCGGGGTTTTTCTCGTCGCGGTGGCGGGCTCGGCAACGCTTTGTTGCGCGCTTGGAGCGAATGCGTACTTGCTTTGGGGGGCTTTGCCGTACGCGGGGTATTTGTTTTTCTTAAACGCGCTCCCGTTGGAATACGGCGGCGGGAAAACGGATATGCTCGTTTACCGCGGCTTGAAAACGGGCGCGGACGCGGAACGGACGATGCTTGCCGCGATGGAAATTCAGGGTGAATTGTACGCAGGGAAAAGCTTTGCGGAAATTGACACTCGGTATTATTTCGAGCTCCCGCAGCTTCGGGAAGACGAGCCGTTGTTTGCCGTGATGCTCGATTTAAAATACCGCTATTATTTGGAGTGCGGCGATGAAGAAAAGGCGGTGGAGTGCTTGAACCGTTTGGCGAGCGTTTCCTGCTACCTGACGGAGCTTGAAACGGAAAAGGTTGCGGCGGAACTCACGTACCTGCACGCGATTCGCGGGGATTTGGAACGCGCGGAAGAAAGCTCGAAGCTTTGCAGGGCGTTTTTACGCGGGAATACGCCGACGGCGAAACGGGTTTTGCTCGCGTATTCGAAAGCAGTTGGAAAAACGGACGCGCTGCCTGCGCTATTTTCGCAAGCGGAAGCGGCGATGGCTACGGAACGACTGCTCGGCGTACGAAAATTTGAAAAGATTTTGATTTCGAGAATAGAAAGGGACGAAACAGGCAACACTTAAGAAAAACCGTAGGACGGAAAGAACGGTATGGAAACGGAACAAAAAACGAATAGAAAGACGGATCGAAAAGCGGGTATTTTAATGCCCGTTTCTTCCTTGCCGTCCGATTGTGGGATCGGCACGCTCGGCGCGGGCGCGTATGCGTTCGTCGATTGGTTGGAGCGCGCGGGAATGCGGATTTGGCAGGTCTTACCCTTACTCCCCACGGGCTACGGCGACAGTCCCTATCAATCGAGCGCTTCGGACGCGCTGAATTTTTATTTTATCGATTTACAGCTCTTGACCGAGAAAGGCTTGCTGCAAGAAACGGATTATGCGGAGCTCGAATGGAGCGATGACGAGCGCCGCGTCGATTACGGTCGGTTGTTCGAACATAAAGCTGCGGTGCTGCGGAAAGCGTTCGCTCGTATGGATAGGACGGACGGGGAATGGCAGGCGTTTTTATCAAAGGGCAAGTATCGCGATTTTGCGATTTTTACGGCTTTGAAGAACAAGTTTTCGCACGCGCCTTGGACGGATTGGCAAGCGCCGTATCGGGAATACGACGAGCAGGTTGTCGAGCAATTCGCAAGGGAAAACCGCGACGAGATCGAGTTTTGGCAGTTCACGCAATTTTTGTTCCTGCAACAATGGAACGCGTTGCGCGCTTACGCGAACGGAAAAGGGATCGAGATCATGGGCGATATGCCCATTTACCTTTCCGAAGACAGCGTGGAAACTTGGAAATACCGTCGGGAACTGTTTATGTTGGATGAGCAGGGGAATCTTGCGCTCCGCGCAGGCGTGCCGCCCGACGCGTTTTCCGACGACGGACAGCTTTGGGGAAATCCCGTTTACGATTGGGAGAAAATGCGCTTAAACGGCTACGATTGGTGGAAAGCGCGTATCGAGTATGCGTTTTCGTTATTCGATATCGTACGAATCGACCATTTCCGCGCGTTCGACCGCTTCTACGCGATCCCGCCGACTGCGGAAACCGCCGCCACGGGCGAGTGGATGGACGGACCGAAAGACGAACTTTTCAAGGCTATGAAATCCTATCCGATCGTCGCGGAAGATTTGGGAATCATCGACGACGGCGTGCGCGCGTTGCTACAAAATACGGGCTATCCAGGCATGAAGATTTTCGAGTTCGCATTCGACGGCGATCCCGAAAACGAATATCTGCCGTCGCGGTATACGGAAAATTGCGTAGCCTATACGGGCACGCACGATAACGAACCCTTACGCGCGTTTATCGAAGCGATGGACTGCGCGGAACGGAAATCGTTCGAGCGGGCTTTGGAAGAAGAATGTTTGCAGCTGGATACGCCCTACGTAACCGAAACGATCGAAGACGAGTGTAGAAGCGTTATCGAGTTATTGTTCGCTTCGGCGGCAAACCGCGTGATCGTGCCCATGCACGACGTCTTGTGTATGGGGGAAGAAGCGCGGCTCAACGCGCCGTCTACCGTTTCGTCGCAAAATTGGACG
>JAFVRU010000139.1 GCA_017504065.1 Clostridia bacterium | reverse complement strand
CGATACAATCCCAAGAATACCAAGGGAAGTTATCCGTATTTACGTAAATGGATTTTGCGTAATAGATACAAGTATCTACGTGCGGACAATCCACCAAACACCGTTCCCCAGCGCCTTTCGGAGCTTTTTCGGGAACAATAAAATTCCTGCCCCCAAAGCTCGCCACACGGACGGGTTGAGTATCCGAATTTAACCAACAAAGCAAATCCAAATCGTGGCAGCACTTCGCAAGCAACATCGAACTGCCGCACTTTTCCGTGCTGTTCCATTTCCCGCGAATATACGAATTCGACGAATGCGCAACGCCGACGCTCTCGCTCGTTTCTATATGCATAATTTCCCCGATTTCACCGCTGGCAACCACTTTTTTAATGGAGCTGTAAAAGGGCGTGTATCGAAGCACGTGGCAAATCATCAAAAGACACCCGTTTTCTTCCGCCGTACGCTGAATTTCGAGCAACTGCTCTGCGTTGTTTACAACCGGCTTTTCGAGCAACATATTATATCCTGCGCGAAGAAACGGCATTGCCGTTTGGTAATGCAATTCGTCCATCGTCGCATTTACGACGCCGTCTGCAATTTTACCGTGTTTTTCGTGGTAACGCATACAATCTTCTACGCTATCAAAACAAAGCTCTTTTGCAACGCCGTATTTTTCCGCTCCTTCTCTTTGCTTACGCTTATCGGGGTCGACAATGGCAACCACCTGCAAATCTTCCGGATGAGAAATTGCGTATTTACAATAACAATTCGCCCGATCGCCGTTCCCGACGATAATTACTTTCACCTGTTGCATACTCTTATTTCCTTGCTAAATTATAGATATAAAATGTTCGTTCCGTCTTTCGTGCAATACTGTTCTTTCACACCCAGCTCTTGCATCCACCGCCGCACTTCTACGGTTAAAAATACGTGCGTGTTATATCCCTTACCGGCGTCGTTGTCCCAAAGCCAATCGGGCGTATCCCAAAGACAAACGCTCGGCGCAATCGCTGCATACACTTCCCGAGTTACCCCGCCTTGACCGTGATGCGCCATTTGACAAATATCGCTTTTCAAATCGCTTCCGTAGCGTTTCAAAAGCCGATTTCCGGCTTCGATCCCCGCGTCCCCTAAAAACAAAATTTTCTTCCCGTTCAACGAAAGCCGCAGAATCGTGGATGCGTTATTGACTGCATTTTTCGTTTCTTGTTCGTCGTATACTTGTAAAACTTCAAAATCCATTTTACCGATACGGATACGATCACCCGTTTCCACGACTTGCGCGTAGTCCGCAAAGCGATCGAACGCTTCGTTAAACGCGCGGATCGTATAACTTGCCGACGGCTCGTTTGCTTCGATAAACTGCTCCGTGGGAAAACGGTAGTAAAGCTTCTCGATCACCGCCTGCCCGCTTTCCACCACGCGTAAAAACGCTTCGATATGGTCGGAATGCGCGTGCGTTAAAAACCAAGCCTTGATAACGGGCTTTTGATCGCCCGTTATCTCTTGCAAGGTTTTGAGTAAATATTCGCTGTTAAACGCTTGCCCGCCGTCGATCACTACGACGTTGCCGAGCGAATCCGTGAGAATATAGCTCATCATTTGCCTTTCCTTTTCCGTTGTATAGAAAAGGAAAGGAATGACGACTTTCTCACAGGATTTTAATTGGTATAACGCGTCTTTCATTGCGTTATGCCGCCGTAAGGAACGCTACGAGCGCGTTATAGAAGCCGAGATTTTTCGCCCAATCCACGTTGATCGAGCCGTCCGCGTAAGCCGCTTGCATTGCAACAAGCGTTTTATATTGCGTAGCGTTAATCGTTGCGGGTGCTCCCGTTACGATAAGCTTCATATCTACTGCCGAGCCGCAATATGCGTTCGTCAAATTCAGCGTAGCTCCCGATACCCAACTTACAAGCGACGACATATTCGTTCTATCCGTTTGCACGTAGGAAACTACGTTCGTTGCGTTAAACGTACCTTTCACGCAATACGCCCAAACACCAACGGCCGACGCCCAATTATCGGGATTGTTCATAGTTAAGAACAAGTTTTCAAGGTTGGTCGTTCCATCCATGGTATGCGCAAGCAAGCCCGCGATACTCAAATTCGCGTTGTCGGGAGAAACAGCTACGCCAACGCCGTTAATCGCTAAATTTTTAACCGTTGCGTTCATCGTGTTTTTACCAAGAATCCCGTAGCTTACCTTGCCACCGCTAATCGTATACCCACGACCGTCCAAAATACCGCTAAACGTGCCGCTCGTCAAACCGTTAAACGTACCCGTCAAGGTAATATTTTCACCAAGCACGTAATAGCCCGTCAAATCCGTCGATACCGTCGTGAAGTCCGCCGTCATAAGTACTTTCGTAATAACGTCCAATTTCGCCGCATACGTATCGCCCGAAAGGGTTGAGATTACTACGTCCACGTTTTCGCCGCCTACAAACTTCGCATAATTGCTTGCAGGAATTGTAAACGTACCGTTTGCAAACGTGTAATCCGTAACCATAGTCGATCCAATCTGCAAGGAAGCAATATCGTCCGCTTCCAACGTTTGCGCTACCGTGAAAGTATACGCTTCTGCGGAATCAAGGCGCATTGCGTTGGAAAGTTTACCCAAATCGTAAGCTTTGAATACGTTCAAAAACTTTCTCATTTCGACATATTCCGAAAATCCTTTAAACGAAGAAAGATTGATCGCGCCGTCCGCTGCCGCCGCCTGCATTTCCGCAAGCGTGTTATAGCCCGCGACGCCTTCCGCCGTACCATTCGGCATAATCGTAACGCTTGCGTTAGAAGCGAAATGGCTATTCGTTGCCTTGATAACGCCGCTGTTGCTCGATGCCAATACGCCCGTCGCGCTTGCGCCTGCATAATATTTATCGGGAAGGTATACCAATACGTTGTTCAATTCCAATACCCCTTCGTTTTGATACATCAAACCACCGCTCGCGTTGGTAAACGTATCGGTAGGTTTAAGCAAATTGATGTATACGTTTTCTACTTTGGAATTGCCTTTGAAAAGATTCGTAAGCGTACCCGAAGGGTTGCCCACCGTCTTCAAATTAACAATAGAAAGATTCCGCACCGTCGCGTTGTTCGCCGTCGCGCCGAGCAAATACGGCGAAACGATCCCACCGCTAATCGTATAT
>JAFVRU010000138.1 GCA_017504065.1 Clostridia bacterium | reverse complement strand
GAGCAGTACGGTTTGTTGTGTACTTGGGCTATGCTTGTTTCAAACCGTTGATCAGGGCGGCTGTATTGTATACTTTTGGCGAAAACGGCGTGAAAATTTCTGTCGACTATCAGGATGAAAAAGAATTTTTCCTGTTTTTGCCCCGTATCGGGTTTACGCTTACCTTGGATAAAAGCTACGATAAGTTGCGGTATTTTGCCTATGGTCCGCAAGAAACGTATTCGGATATGTACCTTTTTGCAAAAAAAGGCGAGTACGAAAATACGGTAGAAAAAGAGTATCATCATTACGTCAAACCCCAAGAAAGCGGAAGCCATTTCTCTGCGGATTGGGCGGAAGTATCGGACGGTAAAAACGTGGTACGAATAGAAGGAATGCAATCGTTTTCCGCTCTGCCGTATTCCTGGAAGGTTTTGGCGAATACGGCGCACGATTATGAATTGCCTGAATCGGACGCAACCTATCTTTCAGCCGATTTTTTCATGACCGGAGTTGGTACAGGGCATTGCGGTTCGCTTCCGAGTGAGCATTGCCGAGTTCCGCATGTAGGGAAAGGCGAAATTTGTTTTATCTTCAAGAATGAAGAAAAATCCAGCTAAAATTGAGAAGCATTTTTGTTGATAAAGACAAAAAATGGTTGTTTTGTGTATAAAACTTGGTTCTTTTTTTCATTGACACGGGGCGGAATTATAACTTATCATAATACTGTATCGTTAGATGAAATGGGACGTTTTTTTGAAATTCTATGGAAATAATAAAAATAATATATAAAAAGGAGGGCAGTAATTTGAAGGAATATCAAGGCGTAAAGATAGCTGTGTGCTGGTTAAATCAAGAAGATATTATTACGGCATCATCAGTTGTCAATTTTGATGTGAATTGGTTGAATTCGACAGAGGAGGGCTGGGCTGAATAATGAAAAACAAGAAAGTATTAATCGGTTTATTGTCTTTGACAATGCTTAGTTGTTTTGGCGCAGGCATGATGTATACGGCGTCTGCGGGTAACGTTGATCCTTTGCAGCCCGTCGCAGGGGAATTTGAAATGATCTTTGGCGCAAGGGCTCGTGTGAACAGCGTGGGGGATTCTGGTATTCGCTTCGAAACGAACTTGTCGGAATCATGGGTGAACGAACTGAAAGAAGCGTATCCCACGGCGGAGTTGAAGTTTGGTACGTTGATTGCGCCGACCAAGAACGTCAATGACGACGTTACAAACTTAACGAGCGCAACGGCGGACGTGAAAAATATTGTACATGCTTCCAATAGCAATCTTGTCTTTAAAGACGGGGAAGCAACGTTGAACGCGTCCGTAACTTACGATAAAGCTAAACTAAAGTTGGATTATGAAACGGCTTACGATTGTACGCTGACGGACGCGCAAGCTACGGCGTTAATTGAGAAGACCTATGATATTGAATTGACGGCTCGGGCGTATTGCTTGGTGGAAGTGCCTGCTGTAGGAGAAACTCCCGCGCAAACTTATACCTATTATGCTATTTCCAACGATAACTCCCGTACGGCGAGACGGGTCATCAATGCGGCTGTATTGGCGGGAACTGTAACGGATACCGACATCATTAATAAATATATCGGTGCGGTGGAAGAAGCGACTGCTTATGCCGATTTGGAAGGGGACGTGGTATTTGATGCGGATACGGCAAATACAATCTACGTAGGCGCAAAAGCGAATCATTTGGCTTTGGATAACGGCTATGTAGCTTGGCCTGAACTTGTTGCGGGAAAAGCTGTTGGCGATGAACTCACCGTTTCCACGATTGTAAATGGTAAAGTTACCCGTATCAACGTATCCGTAATCGATAACGTTATCACGAAGGCGAGCGAATTATCGGCTCTTAACAATACGAGCGCGAACGGAAATGTAAAAACGTACGCTTTGGGTAAAAACTTGGACGCAAGCGCTATCACGATGTCGCACGATAATGCTACGGGCGCAGGCTTTGGCGGCTTGTTCGACGGTATGGGACATACTATATCGGGATTGAACGTTGGGTCAGGTTCAGGTCTTTTCGGGGAATTTGCCACGGGGGCGACGGTGCAAAATTTTGCGCTGTATAACGTAACCGTAAACAAAGGCTTCTATCTTGCGGAAAATAGCCCCGAATATACAATGAAAAACGTGTACGTAAAATTGACCGAGGAAAGCACAAACCCGAAAGGCATTTCTAAAATGACGAATAACCAAGTACTTGAAAATGTTGTAGTAGAGTACACGGGCGCAAACGCGGTAAAAGTACCTACAAGCATTAATAGTACTGGTTGGGATGCATACGGCGTATTGTGTTTTGGTATTCATACAGATAGCTGTACTCTCGCGAGAGATGATAAATTCAAGGACGTATATGTAATATCTCCGAGCTTGCTTGAGATGGCGTCGTTATCAAGTTTCTATTTGTATGGTAAAAACGAAACGACGGACGTTTGGGGAAGATCGGTTCTTGTAGACGGAAAGGCATCGGAACATACCTTTGCGGAAGGTGAAAGCCCTTTCGGTGGGGTCAAGTACAAAAACGTTCCTATGCAAAACACATATCATTATGACAGCTATTTAGCGATGGCAACGGATGAAAATGAGTTAACTTCGTTTGATGGTAAATATTGGGTTGTTTGTAACGGTGCGGTATATTGGAAAGATATTTATGTTCAAAACATAAATGTTGTTGCAACGGACGAAACGGACGAAGAGATCGAGCAATATCAGCTGCAAGCTACGGCGGATGAAGTCAATGTTTCGTTGGTAGATATGTACGGGAATACGCTTGAAAACGTAAATTATGCGATTGTCAACAACGACGGTAACTTGAAAAACGAAAACGGCACGTTCTCGCTGACGAATGCGGTGTTAGAAGATAAAGAGTATACGGTAACGTTAAAAACCGTTGTGAACGGTATCAAGATTGAAAAGAACATTACCATCAAGGCAGTTGCAAATAGAACTACGTATACGCAAGAAGTCTATCTTGCAACCAATTCCGACTATAACGGAACGGACCAATACGTATTGACGAACGCAGGGCTTGACGCAATGCCTACGGGCATTACGAGCGCGAGCTTGAACGGCGTCGAGTTGTTGGTGACGGACGGCAATTTGCCTGATATTACTATGAGTTATTACAAGAAGTTCCGCGGTAACGATACTCAAAACTATGCCGCACAAGTTCGTGAAACGCATATGGATATATGGGCGAGCCGTGGGAATAGCTTGGATACTATCGTGGAAAAGAAAGCAGATCAAGCGCCCTTAACCTTAACCTTAACAACGAATAGCGGTATTGTCGAATTTACGAATCTCTTTGTTTGCACCGACGTAATACAGGTTGCAACGGACTTGGAAAGATTTGAAATACGCAATTTAACGAACGCAGAAACCCAAAACAACGACGGGTATTACGTGATGACGAATAATATCGACGCAAGCGCATTGAATTTTGCGCATCAGCGTGACTCGTATGAGCCGTATCATAGATTTGTTGGCGCGTTTGACGGCAGAGGCTATACCATTTCTAATTTGAACCTTGATCAAGCCACGACGGGGTATACTGGTAGCAATAATACTGTGTACGGATTATTTGGTAATTTGTACGGCGCGGATATCTTGAACGTAGGTTTTGTAAACGTATCGGCGGAAGACGGAAGCGTGCTTGGCGGTCATTCGGGCAGTATAGGCGCAGGATTCTGCACAGACGGCATTTTGAACTATTCTGACAGTATTTATCCTGATATAAGAGCTACTCTTGCTTATGCTTCTACGAGAATAGAAAATGTTTATATCCAAGTAGCGGATAGCGTAACGGCAATGAAAGGCGCGCTGTGTCCTAGTTTGTCTGATCGTAACGTGGTGAAGAACGTTGTGGTAGAATGGAATCCGACGAACGCAACGCCGTTGACTTCGAACTATGGTTCGTTGGTTGGTAGCGGTAAATGGTCTGACGGCGAAAAACCGACGAGAGCAAACATAGTCGTATTAAGTAGCGTACAACTCAATTCCGAAATGTCAACCTGTTCGGGTGTAACCGTATACGCGGATAGAGCGGCGATGGAAAGTCAGAATACGGCTTCTCTTGCAAGCTTTGCTGCGTACTGGACGACGACAAGCAATTCTCCTGTTTGGAAAACGGCGAATTGGCAACAAAACAATTAAAAACTGCATAGTTTGAAAGGAAAAGAAAGTAGCCACTTGAAAAACGAGTGGCTACTTTTTACTTGGAATGATGATTTTAAAGACAATCTATGTTCGATTTGTAATAGGATTATTGAATTTTAAATTTTTTTCGGTACTGCATAGGGGTCATACCCGTTGCAATTTTGAATAATCGATTGAAATATAACGGATTATCCGCAAACCCCAGCATTTCGGAAACCGAAGTAATCGTTTGGTTGGAATTCACCAACAGTTCTTTTGCCTGTTTGATAAGGAGCTGTTGTTTATATTTATGCGGCGTAATTTTATAGGTTTGTTTAAACAATCGGATAAAATGCGTTAAAGATAAATTGCAAAGCTTTGCGCATTCCGCATTGGAAATATTTGGAGAAGTGATCATTTTATCGATGACGGCAGACAAACTCTTGTGCGCCGACGGCGTATTGATTCCCCGAGAAACGTTGACGAGCAGTTCAGTTAATAATCCTAAAGCGATGGTCTTGAAATGGGGCAAACGATGCTTATATTCGTTGATAATTTTATGATAAGAATTTAACAATACGTCTTGGTTTTCAATGGAGATCGGTCCGGAAGGAAGGGCTAAATCTTTCACAAGTGTCATCGCCTTTTTGCCTGTAAAATGCACCCACCACCATACGGGATTTTCTCCTTTTTCCGCCAAAGTAGCTTGATTATCATGGGGATAAAACAAAAACATGTCGCCCGCTTTTAACCGATACTTTTTATTTTTGTAGGTTTGTAAAAGCGTACCCGAAGTCATGATCAACATATAGAAATCGGGAAGACAACGTTTGAGTTCATAGCGTTCATCGCAGGCTTCAAATCCGCAATTTACAATATGCAAATCGGCTTCGGTATCGTAAACTTTCTCTTCGTCTGTATAGGCGTAATAGAAATATTTCATAAGTATTGCTCCTTTGGTTTTATTTTAATATATAAATGCGCAGCTGTCAAGCAGAATGGCTTTATTTGTTAAAAAAAGACAAAATAAAGTGGGGAAAAACGTATAGACGATGGTTATTTTGTGCATAAAACTTGATTTTTTTTTATATTGACCTGATATAGGATTTATGATAAAATAAATCTTGGATAAATAATAATGTAGGAGATTAGGCTTATGAAGAAATTTATTGCACTTTTGTTGGCTTTAGGCATGACGACTTCTATGGTTGCGTGCGGCGGGTATGATGAAGAAACCGAAAGCGGCGCTGAAGGAGGAAATTCCAACATCGAAAACGTCTACAACGTTCCGGGAAAGGACAAGACGGAGTTGAAGATGGTCAACTTCCACGGCGGGGTTGGTTCGGTTTGGATTGACGAGGCTGCGGAACGGTTTGCAGAGTTGAAAAAGGACGAAAGCTATGCTACGGGTAAGAAGGGGATTTATATCGCGATTGATAAAACGATGTCGCCCAATACTTCGCAGATGGCAAACTCGGCGTACACCATTTACTTCGATGAACGGTTCTCCGACGTCAACGCGTTAGCACAAGCAGGGTTATTGTTGCCCATTACGGATATTGTAAAAGACGAAACGCGTGTAGGCGGTACGTTGGAAAGTAAGCTTTTTGAGCAAGTGAAAGGTTCGTTGATGGGGAATGACGGGGAATATTACGGTTTGCCGCATTACGAATATTATGGCGGGCTTTCCTATAATCGTAAGGTCTTTGATTCCGAGATCGCTTATTTTGCGGCGGACGATGCGGAGGATAAATGGGAATATCCTTCGACGAAATACGGCTCGGCGTATATGGCGACTGATTTGAACACGAAGAAATCGAAAGGTCCTGATGGGGAATATAACACGGCGGACGACGGGTTGCCTTGCTCTTTGCAAGAGTTGATTATTTTGATGGACTACTTCAAGACGCAAACCGCGTATGATCCTTTGATCGTTTCGGGACAATATCAAAATTATATCAATTATACGATTTCTGGGCTTTGGGCAGCGCTTGCAGGGAAAGAACAGATGCAGAACTATTATAACTGTACGGGCGAGATTGAAGTCATCGACTATGACAATAACGGCGGATTTAGTGATGAAAATCTTTTCCCTGGGATTGATTACATCAAAAAACCGTACACGAAGAAGGTTACAATGACGGAAAGCACGGGATATCTGGGTAACGATATGGCAGCAAAATATTACGCTCTTGCTATGCTCGAAATCTTTGAAAAGGAAGGATTCTATTCGTCTGATGCATATATTCCGACAAGAAATCACTACGACGCGCAAAAGAATTTGTACTATGATGGAGAAGGGCAATATGAAAAGGTTGCAATGCTCTTGGAAGCTAGCTATTGGTATACCGAAAGTACAATTAACGGCGGTTTTAACGATTATAAAATCGTAACGGGGAAAAATCCTGCTGATTTGGATTTGCGGGTAATGCCGTTGCCGACCAATTACTATTCGGAAGGGGCGACGGGAAAAGACCTTTGCTTGTTGGATATTGCGCAGTCCTTTGCCATGATTAACGGCAACATCAAAAACAATCCCGAATTGAAGCGCGCGGCGAAAGAATTTTTGGCTTTCTTGTATAGCGAAAACGAATTGCAAAACTTTACGGCTTCTACGGGTATACCGAGAGCGATTTCCTACGATTTGACGCAAGAACAAAAAGCAACGATCAATCCTTTCTATTTAGAACTTTTGAATAAGCGGAACAACGTTGTATATTTCTCTGGTT